>JAPOPJ010000261.1 GCA_026712925.1 Nitrososphaerota archaeon | reverse complement strand
CATAATATTGCAACATAGCATTATAGCATAATGTCACAACATACTGTTACGAAACAATATCAGAACATGATGGTGTGATATTGTAGCGGAATAATTTAACCAAACAATGTCACAGTAACATCTCGTAATATGATGGTACATATATAACAAATTAAACACACGTAAAAATAAAACTTGTACCGACTTGATATGGCAGTTCTAAATGTGAAGGAATTGTTTGAATGTTCTAAAAAAATGACACAATATTGTAATGATTATACATACTAACATAACTCTCTAAATAATTAGAAATACGAAACACAAAGCCATACCTTGATGTATCATTTTTAAACATCATTTCAAAACATCATTTTATAACATAATTTTACCGTTGCAACTTTTAATGACTGTGGATTTTAGGAATTACTTTTACTTGTTGCACTGGTGGTCTGTAACAAAATCCGTAGATAATATGGAATTTTTAAAAAAAGAGCTGGAAGGTTTTTTTTGCTAGTTAGAAAAAGAAAGAAAACCGTCGATTACAGACGATTGTTTTTTCGACGATTCTATTTTCGTCTTTTTACTGCGTTTTTTCTTACAGTGGTTTTACGTTTTGCCCCTGTTTTCTTTGCAGTGGTTTTACGTTTTGCTGCTGACTTTCTAGTCTTTTTTGCAGTTGTCTTACGTTTTGCCCCTGTTTTCTTTGCAGTGGTTTTACGTTTTGCTGCTGACTTTCTAGTCTTTTTTGCAGTTGTCTTACGTTTTGCCGCTGTTTTCGTTGCAGTGGTTTTACGTTTTGCTGCTGACTTTCTTCTAGTCTTTTTTGCAGTTGTCTTACGTTTTGCCGCTGTTTTCTTTGCAGTGGTTTTACGTTTTGCTGCTGACTTTCTTGTAGTCTTTTTTGCAGCTGTCTTTTTTGTAGTTCGTTTACCTGCAGCTTTTTTCATTCTTGCCATTACAAAATCATGATTTTTACTTGTTTTTCTATCATTAAACTAAACAAAATTACACAAATTGATTATAATTTATACACATTTTTTTTAGAAAAATTTTTTTTGATCGCTAAAATTTTAACTTGTATAATCACATCTGATCTCTTTGATTTGTTTTTGTTAATGATGCAACTTGTATTTTAAATTAAGCGATCTAAATAGTACACATTGTAGAGTTATTGCTATTGCATAAACCGTATTGTGCCAATGTTTGCGATCATTTCTGAAAATATTCTAAATTGGGAAATTGTGGATTGGCATGGTGCTAAAATCATCACTAGGCACGAAATCACGCCATCTTATGCGTATCATTCTCTTGAATCCGTGTTATTTTCTAAAAATTCAGGCGTAATATCCAAATTTTGCCCATTTCGCCACATCATGATTATGACTATACAAGTACCACAATTTGAAATGCTAAAAAATGATTAGAATGGGAAATATTTTGGTATGCACTGTGATTTCCTGTGATATTTCCTGTATCACTTGATCTTGACTATTGTTAATACATCTTCATCTTGTAGTACGTGGCTTAACCCCACGCGCTGACCACCAAACTTGACACTCTTGCCCCAGACCATACCGTATCTGAACTCTCTTCGCATCCTTCTATGCAGTTTGTTGCAAATATCCTCAACTGTATCTCCTTCATGGGCAATAAGGGGCTCTTTGTAGTCCGTCTCCCTGCCCTTGGGTCTCATGTATATCCTGATAAAGCTTAGCTTGTCATATATCAATTCCTTTAGGATGTCAATATTGATGTCTGTATTTGCTGAAACCTCTACAACATCTGATGTCAGCTTTGTCTTTAATTCTGTGAGGAATTTCTCATCTACTAGGTCAATCTTGTTTAAGATTGTAATTGCTTTGGAATAGCTAATATTTCCAGCGATATGATCTGATAACTGCTCTGATGTTATATCTTCTCTGATTACAACCCTTGCACTTACTATTCCATACAGATGCAAAATATCCTTGAGGTGCTTTTCGGTAATTTTTTTTAGTTTTACTTGCTGTGCTACTGCAATTCCACCCATAGATGCTTTTTCAATTGTAATGTTTGGCGGCAGTTGATTTAGTCTAATTCCAATGTTTCCAAGCTCGTTTATCAGCACGTTTTCGTGGTGTGGCTGGAATACATCTAGGACTAGTAGTACAAGATCTGCTGTCCTTGCAACTGAAAGTATTCTTTTTCCCAGTCCTTTTCCTGTTGATGCTCCCTTGATTATACCTGGAAGGTCAAGCACCTGGATTCTTGCACCCTTGTATTCCATCATGCCTGGTACTACAGTTAATGTGGTGAATTGGAATGCGCCCACTGCTGACTTTGCACCTGTAAGCTTGTTGAGTAGTGTTGACTTTCCAACACTTGGCAGGCCGATAAAGACAACTGTTGCATCACCTGTACGGCGAACATCAAAGCCATCTGTTTTTGCACCTTTCTTTTTTGTGTCCCTGTCTTCTTGTTCTCGCTTTAACTTTGCAATCTTTGCCTTGAGGAGCCCGATATGGTGTTCAGTGGCCTTGTTGAGCTGAGTCTTTGCCATCTCGTCTTGTATGGCTTTGATCTTTTCAGGTATTCCCACTTGTAATACCCCCTTGTATTGTGCCATTCAGGCAAAGTTGTATTGTTTTCATGGTCATACACATCTTACTGCCCAATTCAATTTTTTCATCATCTCCTATAAAGACTGACAGGCTCATCATTACTGTAAATCCGTACATCTTGTGCTGTGACAAAGCCACAGTACCATGTGATATAATACTGCGTAACGAGGTATATGTGTCTAGTTTCACCACACCTGATTGACATCATACGCAAGCAAATATTATTTAGTGTATAAAAACCAGATTATGAAACAAAAGACATTTGCTGTAGATATTGATGGGACAATTACTGAGAATGGTGGAGGGCGCATTCACCTAGAGGCACTTTCTGCACTACGCCACATGACTAACATGGGACATAACGTAATATTTGTCACTGGTAGGTCATCAGTTGAGGGGTTTTTACTGTCCATGTTTGGGGGTACAACTAGTGCATCTGTCGGTGAGAATGGTGGCTGCATTACGCTAGAAACTAACAAGCACATACTGCTAGGTGATATGGAACAGTGTCAAAATGCATTACACATACTACAGTCTGAAATTAAAAATGTCGTTGAAAAACCAGTATTCCCAAGAATGACCGAAGTGGTATTAGAGCGAACATTTGATTTGGATTCTGCTAAAAACATCATACAGGAAAAAGGTCTTGATGTAGTACTTTCTGACAGCCAATACGCTTATCATGTCAACTCTCATGGGATAGACAAGGGAACTGGGTTTAAAAAAATGATGAAGCTCTTGTCAATATCCAAAGATGATGTAATTGCAATAGGGGATAGTGCTACTGATATACCATTATTCAAGGCAGCTCATACTAGTGTAGCATTGGGAAATGCATCTGAGTATGTCCGGGACGCTGCTACTATAACTGTCTCTGCTGTAGCAGGTGATGGTGTGATTGAGGCACTTGATACACTAGCCTCAAGTTTGTCGGAGGATTAGATTGTCATTTCAAGTGATTCTAGATGAGGTTGAAAAAAATATCACAAAGATACTCGGTGATTTACAATGCAATGATGTGGCTTTTTCGGTATCACCTTCAAAATCAGATTTTGGTGATGTTAGCTGTAATGTTTCTTTTCTACTTGCAAAACAATTGAAAAAAAGCCCACAAAATATTGCACAAATAATCTCGGCAAAGTATGAAAAATGTGAGCATACACTGGTATCGGCAGTCAAGGCACATGAATCTGGCTATGTCAATTTTATTGCAGACTGGAAAAAACTCTCAACACTAATACTTTTAGGCTCATTTAGCGATGAATTTGGTTATACTGATTTGGGAAAGGGTATGACTGTAGTAGTAGAGCACACAAGTGTCAATCCAAATAAGGCATTGCACATAGGACATGTAAGAAATATCATAATAGGTGATGTCATATCAAGACTCCTTCAAAAAACAAACCACAAAGTCAATGTTTTAAATTATATCGATGACTCTGGATTACAGGTAGCTGATATCATAATAGGATTTAGACACTTTGGATTTTCAGAAGATCCTCCAGAGGGAAAGAAATTTGATCACTATTGTGGTGATGATGTCTATGTCAAAACTACAGCTAAATATGATGGTGATCCATCACTGCAAGATATCAGAAAAGAAATACTTTGTGAAATTGAAGATGGTACGTCTGAGATTGCACAGTTTGCAAGTAGAATCACGCAAAGAGTACTAGCAAACCAGCTTGAAACATGTTGGAACTTGGGAGTAACATATGATTGTCTTAACTTTGAATCACAAATTATTCGTTCAGGTCTGTGGGGAACGACATTTGAAAAACTCAAAAAAATGAAACTAGTTGAATATGATGATGTGGGAGAAAATTCTGGCTGCTGGGTGATTCGTGGACATGATAATGATAAAGATAAAGTTCTGGTCCGAAGCACTGGCACTGCAACATATATTGCAAAGGATATTCCTTATGCTGCTTGGAAATTGGGACTATTAGGTGATCCATTTGGATATATCATATATGACAAAAAACAGCCAGGTGGGAAAACTCTGTGGCAGACTACACTTGATGATATCTCTGAGAAATGTAGCTTTGCAGGAAGTAAGGTAATTACAGTTATTGACTCGAGGCAGGCAAGACTGCAAAATATAATTGCAGACCTGATGTCAAAGTTTGAATCTGAGGGGGCATATGTGCATCTTGGCTATGAATCAGTCACACTAAGCTCTGATACTGCAAAAATCCTAGGATTAAACACTGAGGGAAAGCAGGCCCAGATGTCTGGAAGAAAGGGGTTGTATGTAAATGCCGACTCTGTTTATGATTCACTCCTAACTAGAACAGCCGAGGAGACGGCAAGACGGCACCCTGAAATGGATGTATCTGAGGTTAATCAAATTGCACATTATGTGTCAGTTGGCACATTACGCTATGAGATGATAAAGCAAGACCTAGATAAAATAATAACATTTGATCTAGCAAAATCACTAAACCTTGAAGGTGATACTGCGCCATACATCCAATACACATACGCAAGAGCATCAAGAATACTTGAAAAATCCAGTAGGCCATACTCTGATGCTGATTGCACCTTACTCTCTGAGCAGGCTGAACTTCAACTGATCCGAATGATTGGTATGTTTGGTATTAGTGTACGCGATGCTACAATCAACCTTTCACCAAAAGTGATTGCTCGGTACTGTCATGACTTGGCAGTCGCTTTTAACGAGTTTTATGAAAAAGTCAGAGTTCTTGGGCTTGATGATACTACCTTGGAGGATTCCCGAGTGCATCTTGTAGCGTCTTTTAAGACAACTCTCAAAATGGCACTTGATCTGTTGGGTATATCAACTCCTGAAAAGATGTGATTTTGGGATTGGGGAGCCCTTTTGTGTTATTACTCTTTAT
>JAPOPJ010000252.1 GCA_026712925.1 Nitrososphaerota archaeon | reverse complement strand
TCTAGATTCAATCATTCAAAATGCTACATCTTGGATGATTCTGTTTTCATTGGCTCTAGCAACTTTACCTCTGGGGGACTAATTGGGAATTATGAGCTAAATGCAGGATTATATCAGCCTGGTGTGTCCAAAACTACGCGCGAATGGTTTGACCGAATGTGGGATGTTTCTGAACCCACAAAAGAAAAACTCATTGAACTCTTGGAATCCTCAAAGTTTGGCATTCCTGCTGATCCGCATGATGTCTACATAAAGATGATATTTGAAAGGTACCGTGACCAACTTGCACCTGATAAAGATGAACAACATTACCCAGTTGAACTTGCCTCATTTCAAAAAGAAGCAGTTCGTACTGCACTTTTTATAATTTCAGAGTTTTACGGTGCCATGATAGCAGATGCAACAGGCCTTGGCAAGACAAATATGGGAATGGAGATACTGCGTCAAAAGATACTAAAAGAGAACAGAAAAGTATTACTAATTGCACCTTCACAGGTGCTCCGTTCCATGTGGGACAAAAAGCTAAGAGAGGCTGGCCTGAGTGTTCGTAAACAGGTGACTATGGAATCCCTTGGAAGAAATGATTCCATAAAGTGGCACGAATACAAAAATATTGACTTTGTACTAATAGACGAGTCGCAAAATTTTAGATCAAAAAATGCAAACCGGAGCACAAACTTGGCAAGAATAATGACTATTGGTAAGCGAAAACAGGCACTACTTTTGTCTGCCACGCCTATTAACAATTCTATAATGGACCTATACTATCAGATATCTATATTCACTCAGAGGGATGATACTTACTTTTGGCGTAGTATAGGAATCCCAGACCTCTATAATCACATGCGCGAAGCCGCAAACAAGGAAGGTGGATTAGAAGCAGGCCTAGAAAAGATACAGAGACTTCTTGACGGGGTGATGGTCCGCAGGACAAGATCCTACATTCAAGAGGTATACAAAAATGACAAGATAAACGGTCAAGAAATAAAATTTCCAAAACACACATACTCTCCAATTCATTATAGTTTGGCAGACTTGTATGGTAATGTATATGAGAGAATACTAGCTGATATGCACAAACTAACGATGGCACCATATGGACTAGAACAGTACAATACTAAAGCAGAAGACAAAGAAAAGGCTAGACATCTTGTACTTGCACATTTACAGGTAATTTTACTTTTAAAAAGATTTGAGAGCAGTATTGAGGCAGTCAAAGTTAGTCTTGACAACAAGATACGACTCTATGAACACATAGTTGAAGCAGCAAATAGTGGAAAGATGGCAAAGGTAAAGGACTTTAACAAAATAATTTCAAGGGGGAACTATATCATAAACAGAACAGATTCTGCTGAAGATTCTGATAATGACTTTGATATGGACAAATTCATTATAACTGAGATGGAAAAGTTGGATAAAGAAAGAATAGACAAAAAGTATGATATTGAAAAATTCAAAACTGATCTATCAAATGATCTCAAAATACTTGTAAAATTGCGTTCTGAAATGGATGTGGTTACGGCTGATAAAAAACTAGAGGCAGTAAGAGATGTGATTCTCAAGGACAAAGCAATTGATTCTGGCAAAAAGGTTTTGATATTTACAGAATACACCACTACTGCGCGATACCTACTTAAAAAACTCAAAGTGCAATTCCCAAAAAATGTGATAGAGTGCATAACTGGAATCACAAAACCTAGCACCAGATCCAGATACCTTGAACGGTTTGCACCCAAATCAAACCTTGCAGACGATCAAATACTAGAAGAAAAAGAAATTGACATCCTAATTTCTACTGAAGTTTTGGCTGAAGGCCAGAACCTTCAGGACTGCAACTATGTAATTAATTATGATTTACCTTGGAATCCAATGAGAATTGTTCAGCGAATAGGGCGAGTGGATAGACTTACAAGCAAACACGATACAATACACTCTAGGGCGTGTTATCCTGATAGAGAGCTAGACGGGATACTAGAACTGATGGGAAAACTACTCAAAAAGATACAAACTGTAGACAAGGTAATTGGACTTGACTCTGATTTGTTAGGTGAAATCCCTACGCCTAAACAGTATAACGGACATATTCGTGACAGGCTCAAGATTCTAGGAGATGAGGGGCAGGCAGCATCAGATGTAATATTCACGATGGGGCGTAATGCTGATCTTATGCCGCAAAATACACCACTCAGTGAGATTACTCGCTGGGCAAAGGATACCGGGATAGATGAGCTGCGTGCAATGACAATGGGTAGGAGAAGTGGCAAAGTGGGTTCAAAGAAAAAGTGCATACTGGCATATTCGCGAGAAAAACCTGAAAGATATGTCTATTTTGTTGTGTATGATTATGAAAAAGACAAGGCATGTGTGCCTGATAATGAATATGATGCAGTCAATGAGGCAAGGTGCATTAAGGATGAACCAATGTATTTACCGATGGATGAGGATGGTGGTGCAGAATCATTCAAGGAATTGTTACGCATAGACGAAAAAGCTAGACAGGCAATTAAAGAAAGTGATGATCAAATAAGAAAATACGCCACAAACACAAAAAACACACGTTTTGAAAATACACAAAAAAATATCAAGAGTATTTTAAGTAATGAATTAAAATCTGGAAATCTAGATTCAGAAAGATTAACACATGTGAGTAAAATTCTAAATCGTACTGAATTACAGGCATGGGAATCTCATCTAAGTGGCATTATTTCCAGATATGGTGATGATAAAAATGTGGAGTTATTACTTAAAGGAGTAAATGACCTAGGCGAACAGTTGGGCGTTAAAGAAGAAACTGTGATTTCTAATGATAAGATTGATTATGAAAGCATGAATCTGATTGGTGCTATTTTCATAACTCCCAAAGATGATAATAAAAAAACTAGTAATAATGGTTTAATTAAAGCAGTTCCTGCACAAACTAAATTGACATGATGCCCAAACTGCAAAATAATTGTATTTTTATCTTAAATACAAAACACTCTGATTGTTTACAGACACTTACATTATTTCTGAATATTATCAAGTAAATAGATGTTCAAAGAAATGTTCCTAGTAAAATGCATAACTGGCAAGTGTGCTGAGAGCAAATGAGCATCTCTGGAAACCAAAAATTATTTACTGGTGGTATTGGAATTTGATTATCCATTCTGGTTTTTCATAGAAAAAGCAAACATCTGTGAGGTACGAAAATACGTAACTAAAAGTTTCATGGAATGTATCAAAATTCCAAAGTGACTTTTTGGTAATAGTCATCACTCGTCATTTTATAGCTAAATCTCAGACATGGCTTATACCACATCTACACACCATGCCAAGTTAGACGGCAAACATAACCAGATCTACACCTAATGTCTGCGTATCTTGTCTGGGTGTAGGGTGATTTGAGGCTGGCTGTGACCAAAAACTGTAAAACAAAATTTGTTTTATATTACAAAAGCAATATAAACAAAAATCATGTGTATATACTGTGGCAATTTCTGAGAAAAAACAGGGATCAAACACATACATAATTTACGGGTATGTGGTTGGTGGGGAACACAAAAGAATTTACTGTGGAAAGAAAGGCATGGCATCCACAACAAAAAACTTGGCAAAGGCCAAGACTAAACATCTTGAGGAAAAGATGGCATACTCTAAAAAGAAATTAATTGGAAAGAAAAAACTACATAGGGTTACACACTAGTCATTTTTTTTAATATATTGTGGCGTATGTCATTGCTAAATCAATGGATTTTCAATACATCGTGTATGGCGATTACCACTTGACTAAACGCATGTGTATTTTGATTCATGCACATGTGTAATGATATCATTGAAAATAAATCATAATCGACAAATATATTTAAAAAAACTTTGAATTGAATGATTCTTTGTGTCGATTACTATGTGATGATTACCATATATCATACCTAACATCATACCTAACATCAAACTTGACCTTCAAGGTTTTGAGCCATGGTACTTTTCTCAGATATGATTTTACCGGGATTTAGTATGTTGTGTGGATCAAACAAATCTTTTAACTGCTTGAATATGTCATAGTTTTTTACTCCATACTGAACTTTGACAAATTCGGTTCTGGCTAACCCGTCACCATGTTCACCGGTAATACTGCCACCAAGCTGTATGATTCTATCAAAATAATATTTTGCAATTTTTTTAATCCCTGCAGAATCCTGTCTATCTGCCATTAGTCTTACATGTATGTTTCCATTCCCTGCATGCCCGTATGTTATGGTTTCTGTATTGAATTTTCTATTAAGGTCATCAATTACTATAAACAACTTTGCAAGATTTTCAACTGGAACTACTGCATCCTCTATAATGTGTGGGAATCTATCCTTTGGTTTAATTGATTTTATACTAAAATGTAGTGACAAATCCCTCATTTTCCACCATTTTTTAATTACTTTTTCTGATGAAACTCTTTTTTTTATTCTTCCAGAGGTGTTGTGTTTGATATCTTTTCCCAACATGCCAGAATCATACTCTACGAAAAGAAGACATTTTGTTTTATCATCAAAAC
>JAPOPJ010000279.1 GCA_026712925.1 Nitrososphaerota archaeon | reverse complement strand
CTCCTTCTAATCCTTTATGGGGAAATGGGTGTATTTTTCACACATTTTGTAATTATGACGTTCTCTCTTGGCGTGAATAATCTTAGTCTGGTTACTTTTGTAGAATTTGCTGCTGAAACCATTCTTTATGGTGGTGATGTGGAAGAAAAAGGATGGTTGGAATTATTAAAAAATTATGAATTTATTACCAATCTGAAAAAAACCACAATCCTAATTGCATCACATCATGGTAATGATAGTGGTTACTGTAAAGATTTGTTTAAATATTTCAGACCCAAAATCACCATATTATCAACTGGAAAATATGATAATTCTAATGCTGTAAGTATGAGTATAACACCAAAGGAATGAAGGTACAAACTCATGATGGTGAAAAAATGCGTTATGTCTTGACAACACGCAACGATGGTCATATTCGAATCATTGTAAATCTATATAGCATTTCAGGACCAAAGATAACAATAGGTGTGTGAGTATAGTGAATAATGGTATGTTTGACTAGAGGTATAATTCATGGCAAAATGGCAGGAATTATTTTGTTTTGGTATGATCATACGTTGTAAAATTCAAGATTTCAATAATAATATATGATATAATCCCTGCAATGATCAGCCAATAAAACATGTTGGAACAATCTAGAGAAATCTCAATGCCTAATGGAATTAAAGGTACAATTAAAATTAAGATAAAGGGAGATCTTTACTGTCCAGTTAGTCGATTTCTATCAACTTGAGGTCTTGCTCTGCCATGATCATACTCTTTTATGTATCGCTTTATACAGTCTAATTCTGGTTTTCCATCCATCCAATATCTCTCAATTTCAGTTCGTAAGTATCTCCATTTTAAGAAATATGCATACGCAAGCATTGAAGCAAAAAAGAATTTAGTATGAATAATCCCCCAGCAATTAGGGAAAACCTTCCTAAGGGAGGTACAAATGAACCATCTGCAAAAATCCTATGTAGGCTGTTATTATTGCTATTAGAACACCGTATGATAAATTGGCCACTCTGTCGCGTCTTTCAATTGAAATTTTACATTCATTTTATATTCTCTGATGATAGGAGGCAAGCCACTCTGTCATTTCTAATATACGTGATGATAGGTGCTTATATCTACTTGTGTGGTTTCTGCACATTCAACCTCAATTTTTATTCTGCCATCATTTCTTGTAGTACTTTTCTGTTTGATAATTCATCTGTAACTTTCCATCCCTTACAGTATTGGGAGTATTTTCCTGTAATGCTAGTGCTTTGTGGTTGTTTATCAGATACAAATGCCATTTTTAGATTAGTCATGTAATCAAAAATTATTGGATTAAACCCCTCTTCTCTTCCATGATGTGAAACTTGAAAAAAATTGGTTTTCTCCAACATACTAGTAAATTTTGTACCCTCTTGCCTGATTAAATCATCCCATCCATTAGATGTAATATCACCCGCATATGCAAACGTGAATCCACCATATGTCAAAAAACTCACTATACTGTATAGTTGTTTATATCCTCTTGATATCCAGTTAGGGAAAAATTAGTAAGATTGACATCCCCGCTCTACAATCTGTTTGAAATGTCTATTCCATCTGTGTATGAGCTCTCAAATGCAATGTATTTTTCGATGATTTCTTTAGATTGGTTATATTTTCCTGCGCGTAATTGTTCGTGTGAAATATGTGGTCGTAATAGCATGTCTGGTTTTAATTGCCAAATATTTTTGATATCGCTAATGTGATCTATATGGGGGTGACTAAATAATCTAGGTGTCCCCAGCATTTCTTGGTATGTATTATGGGTGAAAAGCGTGTAATTGGGTTTGTGCCACAATCAAACATTATTGTTTTTTCGTTAGGGAGTTTTACTGATGTAGAGTTACCATGGTTTACATTCCAAATCAAAATCTCTAATTTCAACATTGATCAGACTATGCTAGTATTAGAGTCTAAAGATGTAACACCAAACTTTTGGTCAAAAACCGGTCTGATTTGACTGAAATCGTAACTGATCGGGTTCAAGAAGTTGATGATATTTCTGGTTATATCTGATAATTTTGCCTGTGACTGGTAATTTTGCATGTCATTTGTTTGTACATTTCAGGATGTGATTATATTACTATGAGATATGTGGGATATTACATCCTCAAGATATTGCTGGGATTGGTTTGGCACGAGGCAGAATTGATTTTGTCTATGGACTTTTTTTCCAAGCAGTGTGGGTGTTTTATTTTGCATAATTTGTCGTGTATTCTCACTTAGTGGTATGATTGTATAGCCATATAGCCATAAGAACTGTTTGTAGTAATATCGACCATACTTAAATGCGAATTAATTTGGCTATGATATGGGTTGCAGCAGTAGGGGCTACTAATTTTGGGATTTGTGATGTTAAAAGGTATGGTTGACTCATGATATATCGTTGTCCTTACTGCAATTTAGTTGTACAAAATACTACTCTATCCTAGATGTAGGAGACAAATATCATTGTGATGTTTGGCACGTAAGGTCAAGATATAACTAGTAACATTAATGCAGAGATTATGAGTATAGTTGGAATAATTGTACTAGTATTCTTATGATGTGTCTGGATGCACTGGGATTAAACAGATTTGCCATTTACCCACATTCCATGTTGAGTGCCATGGGTGGTTATTTGTTTGGAAATAACACAAAGATCTCAATTCCAGTTTAAGCTTTAATCTCTTCTAATGGTTATGTTACTGTGATATAATGTGGGTTCTGATAAAGAACGCCTAGCACTCATGTTATGGATATAGTATTTCTATGGTAAAGCATCTATACCAAACCCTCAGAATACACTAAACCAAGATTGGAATAACTATTTTAAAACATTTACCTAGGAATCTATAGGATTCTGCAATATCATTATATTCTCACCGGTCAGGCACTAACACAAATTTCTGCCATATATCCTGATTCTTCCCCAAACGATATACTTTTGATAAATTCTTAGCCTACACGATTTTACATCTGTCGCAAATGCTTTGAGTAATTCTGACTGTCCAGGTAATATGGTAATGATTTTGGATATGTCAATAATTAGATTGGCAAAAGCATCAAATTTGGGAAAGAATCAAAAGACATTATATGCAATGGTAATGTCAAACATGTCCGCAAAAAGATTTGATCTGGGTACAATTACCCTCCTTACAATTGCTGTCTTTGGTATTGCAACAGTTGCAATAGTAAATCTGTAATCATACATGTCATGATAAAGATTTGTGTAAAGTGGGGCACTAATCTGTGTCACATGAATACGAACAGACTAAATTTTTTGGTACTTTTTTTAACTATGTATTTTTATACTAGTGTATCTAGTGTATCAAGTGTATGAGTATCGTGATTAAAATACCGATAGATTCGAATCCCACCACATGTAAACTTGCAGAGTGTTTTCAGGGACTTGAAAAGGCCATGCAAAAATTTGCAACATCTTTGCAGGGAATTGGAAAAGTCATGCAAAATGCTTCTAAAGAATTTG
>JAPOPJ010000294.1 GCA_026712925.1 Nitrososphaerota archaeon | reverse complement strand
TATTGACGGAAATGACACAAACGCATTTGTCACCATACTTACATTTGACGGCAAACCCGCACCATCAGGTTCCACTGGTACAATGTACATGCAGCATAGTGATTATTATTTGGAATTAATCAAAGTAAGTGATGGACAGAATTAGACTGCCAACATGATATCATACTAAATATAGAAACTATTCACATTCAATATACTGCAAATAAAATAGACATGTATTTTTTCTACCAGTGCTAATTATTTTAAACGTAAACAGATATGATTTTAGTATCGTGGCATACTAGAACATATTATCTAAGATGGTATTATTCACCAGACCTTTTAGATGCAACATTTCATCAAATCAAATTTATAATATTTCATATCCAGAGTATGGTGATATTTTTTCCAATGTGATATTCTTAGTATGATCACATTCTTAGCATGAGTATAATCTCAGCATTGGTATAATTTTAGTATGTTAATTTTTAGCATGGGTATAATTTTGATATTATAATTACCTGAAAATTCCAAAAAAGCTCTAGTCATTCATACCATAATACATGATTTCTAAATAGTATGATCAGCCTGTATTTTTTGCAAAATGTGACTCTAACTTTGTCTTTTTTTCTTTCATGTGAAAGACAGACTCTGTGTGTGAAAATGCCACATCATATGATCTCTTAAACAACATTGCCTGGAGTAGCATGTGATTTTCTGGTATTACAATACCTGTTTGATCATCAGAATACATCATATGAATTGTATCTCCGATAGAGGCAGTCATGTTTGCATGAATGTGTAGCATGTTTGTATCAGTAAAGTTAAAGCCCATAGTATATGCATAATCCCGGACATCTTTTGTTCCTTTAGCAGTCCACAGTCTTGCTACTCCAAATTCATCTGAAAAGATATCATGTATTTCAGAGGGTTCTGGTGCCTTTTTTTCAAATCTGACATCCATTATATGCAGATGCATTTGTCTTGTTGGCACCTTGACTGCTCGTACAAATAATGGGGTCGCACCTCCAAGGTATGTCTTTGCATCATCACCATGATGCGGATTTTCAGACATTTCAATGGTATCTAGTATTTGTTTGTCTTTTTGTTCTATATCTGCCCAACGCCTGATCAATGTCACATCAAAGCGAGAAATTCTAGAGCCATACTTTATCCTCAGTGGCTCTATTACTCTCCCCATACCAGTCACATTACAGCTTCCCTGCATGATGTGTTTTTTTTCTGCAATGTGGTCATAATTTACACGCGAGTTAAACAACAAATCCGAGACTGCCATATTCCCAGATATGGATTCACCACCTTGGTATATTGCCATCATATCACGTGGCACATACAAGTCCTGCTTGTTTCTAAAGCCCATGCCACCCGGAGATGCGTCAATTACCAAATCAGAGTCATCAAGGGCAGATTCTATTGTACCTGTCACATCATATCCTGCAAACTTTGCCAACCTATCTTTTGGGACATAGACATCTAGCCCTCGTGATATTGCCTGATTCACACCTTCATCTGGAGAGTATTTTCCCACACCTGTCACGGTAATCTCTGAGTCATCCATCAAAAATGATGCAATCCTGCTCCCAATGGAGCCATATCCGTTTACAAAGATTTTCTTCATCTTTTTGCTCTGATATGAATTACACAGATATGTTTTACGATTTTAAGCACCACCATATTTTGATGTCTGGTATAGTATGGGTATTGTACCAGGTATGGTGTATGGTGTAGTGCAGGGTATGGTATATGCATGGCATCTAGCATGTATCTGGCATGGTGAGAAACACAGCATCTTTGAAAATTTTACCTACAAACAAAATGGTGTGAAACTAGCACTTATTTTACCATACCATGATGGTAATAGTACAGCATACATGGAATGGTCATGTGAAATTTAGCCATAGTATATTCAGTCATATCATATTCCACAGCATATACAAGGATGTGCTGGAAAAAAATTTACACAGCGTCAATTTCGTTGAACCATGTATTTTCATAACACATGCATTTACACCACTTATGATTGGATAAACTTAGTGGTCTAAATAACGTAGCTCGACATTTTTGCATGCTGATGACTAAACAGCATTCAGTATATCAAACTCCAAAAGATGTGATGGATGCACATAATCATGGGTTTACATTATTATGTCGTAGTGACTTTGATGGGGCAATTGAAGTGTTTGAGAAGATTTTACAAAATAGTCCGCAAAATAGTACAATAGAAAATGATGCTGAGGACCATATCGGTGAATGTTTGATACAAAAAGGTGATGTTAATCAAGCAGCCAACATATATGAAAATTTACTACATAGTAATCCTTTGGAATACATATTTGCTGCAAAATGTGCATATTCGTATGGGTTGCTCGGACACGCAGGCCTAGCACTACAATTCTGCGAGAAAACCATGAAATCAAATGCAGATACTCAGAGTATTTTGACATACATACTTCCAACATATTTGAAATTTGACGCACATGATGAGGCAATCAAGATTGCCACAAATGCGCTCAGGCAAAGCCCACTTAATCTAAATTTACACGAACACGTTGCACTAGCATTTATGATGAATCAAGAATATGCAAAGGCCTTACCATTCATCAAAAAAGCCACAACTCACAGAGATACTGACTTTAACATCTGGTATATGCTGGCAATCTGTCTAACAGCACTTAATGCAGAATCATGGAAGATAAAGCAGTGTATAAACAATGTAAAGATACGAATCCCAAAAGAAATATCTAGGCATGGTAACTGGCTTGAACATGTCATAACAGATTTGGACATACTAAGCACACCTGAAATTACAGATAAAATCTTGTCAATGAAAATAAAATAATATCTAAAATTTGCATTATCTGTGTTTTGTCAGTAGGCTCACCACATCTTCTTATACATTACTCTAGAATATCGCAATCTCTTGTATTCCAGCCAAGACTAATCTACAAATGCACAGACATTTACAAATCTCAAAACATCTCCACAAATACAAAAATCACATTTTGTAATATCATCATACTGTGAATCTAAAATGATGTTTGTTTATCACTACATGCTGTGGTTATTTCTTGCACCATGTCAGATGATTATATAATTTGTGTACAAAAAACAATCTCTACAGGTGTAGTATCTGAAAATTTGAATCCTAACTATTACTTTTTTGTTAATTCAGTGCTGAAATAACAACATCAGAATCGGGACGTATTTTTAGCATCAGTAACATTAACCAGATGTGTGGGGTTTTTTGGGATTTCCATAATATCTAACATGCCCTCAAATAATTCTATAATTGTGTCTTTGTCCACGTTTTCTAGATATTCTTCATCTGTTTTTAACAAGTTTGCATCATATGCTTCCTCATCAAATTGATTTGTTTTTTCTAAAATATGTTCAGCCAGATCATCATCTGTTCTATATTGCATTGCATCATGAATAATGGTATCAATAGATGGAATTACCACAAGTGTGTCTTTTGCAATTTGTAAACCATCATCTTTAGTTTCAGTTTGAAATCTATCTATTATTTTTTCAAGAACTAATATCACAGTTCTGACTGAATAAAAGAAAGAGAAAGAGTTTTCATGATCTATTTTTGACCACTTCGCTTCAACTTTTAGCAAGTCATTTTTTAATTTGGTTAGATCATCAACTATGGTATCAACTATGGTATCATCTGCCCCAGATGTGGTGCATTTATCTTCTACTCTGCGTTTAATTCCATCTAGTAGTAGATTTGACATCACATACATAGTCAGCTACGTGTATAAAACTCGTCTGATGAGTTGATTCCACAAATTCGGGGCTTTTTCTAATTTTACTCTGATATTGTCCGTATTTGCTCATATCATGGATATGATTCAGATTGCCCAATTCCTACAGAACAGACTTGATATGTCATGGTATTTTGAAGTATTGGCTCTACTTGGAATGCTGAGAATTTTCCAAAATCATCGAATTTGTAAAAAACCCATAAATCTGAATCCTTAAAAGCAAGTCCTACTGTATAAAATTACCAAAGAGATGGTGTATAGATACTAAAATGAATAACCATTGTTGTTCTAAAAGGATAATTCGGGGGATATCATGGTAGAGCTCTGGGTTGAGATCGCCGCATTATCTGTACTTATCGGTCTGTCAGGTTTTTTCAGTGGTCTTGAGGTAGCACTAGTTGGTGTGAGAAAATCCAAAGTTGCACAGCTGCTAAGTGAGGGAAAAAAGGGCTCAAAGGCACTCTACAAGCTAAAGACAAACCCTAGCTGGATGATGTCAAGTGTTAATCTGGGGAATAATCTAGTTAATGTAGGTGCATCTGCACTTGCAACAAGTGTTGCACTCAGACTCTTTGGGGATGATGGTCTTGCAATAGCAGTAGGTATTATGACATTTCTTATCTTGATATTTGGTGAAATTACCCCCAAGACATACTGTAATGCAAACTCTACAAAGATTGCCCTGCGGTATGCGCCGATTCTGCTAGGCTTTAGTTATGCATTATACCCTGTGGTAAAGTTCTTTGAGGTAGTCACTAGGGGTGTGGTTAGAATTACTGGAAGTAGTTATGTGCCACCGCCAATCACAGAAGATGAGATTCGTGGGGTAGTAGAGCAAGGACTAGAAGAAAAGGCAATAGAAAAAGAAGAGATGGAGTTGGTGCATGGCGCGCTAAAGTTTGATGATACAGTTATTCGTTCTGTCATGACTCCAAGAACTAAAATGTTCTCACTACATGCAAAAATGATACTCTTTGAGGCACTCCCGATGATAAATCAGAGTGGTCACTCGAGAATCCCAATATTTCATACTAGTAAAGATGACATTGTTGGATTTGTTCATGTAAGGGATGTTCTAAGAGAGCTTGAAAATGACAACCGAATGGTAACACTACAGCAGATAGCAAGAAAACCAGTGTTTGCATCCCAGGAAAAGATGGTCAGTTCTTTACTAAAAGAAATGCAGGGAAGAAAAACCCACATGGCCATGGTAGTTGATGAGCATGGTGGTATCGAAGGATTAGTAACACTAGAAGATTTACTAGAAGAAATAGTAGGTGAAATAGAAGATGAAACAGACATTGCAAAGCCTGTAGGGTATGAGATGGTCGGTCAAGATACCATAATCACTAATGGCGATATGGAAATTGACGAGATAAACAAGATTTTTAAAACTAATCTGCCAGAGGGGGATAACTATTCCTCACTAAATGGCCTACTACATGAGAGACTCCAAGATATACCACAGGAAGGTGACAAGGTAGAAGTCGAAGATCTGCGCATCATTGTAGAAAAAGTATCAAAGAACAGACCTGAAAAGATTAGAATTGAGAAAATTAGATCATAGAGTATGGCATGTCATTTAATGGCATTGCTCAGGATGTGGCATTAGAGATATGGCATTAGTGTACATTTGAGACATTACTCAATGATACTCAAAGATATCACTCATATCGTAATTGTTCACAACCATGCTCATACAAACACAAAACCAACATGCATTCTTACCTTCATACGCAGATAAACTTGGAACGTGAACAGTTACTATGATGTATGCTATGATGTGAGATATGATTGTAGATGTGGGGTATTGTAGAACATGGACTTTACATACACATTTTTGTAAAAACTATCCTGTTACAAATTATACACTAGAATAATCTGACATGGTGTGAGAATGGCACTTTTTGGTTTAGTCTTGACCGTCACTCACTTGAATGAATGCTAGATAGTGATCTGCATGTTGTATGTACATAGAGCCAGTAGATCCTGCTGTGACAGATTCCCCGTCAAATGTCAATATGGTAAGATATGCATCTACATCCTTACCATCAATGTTTACTGTTCCACTCTTGCTTGGGGAGCCATCAATTCCAATGATATTTCTTGGTGTATCTTCACCAGTTATGGTGAAATTAAGATAACTGTTGATGAATGTGGATAATTCCTCATAATATGACATGGTGATTTGATTTGGTCCGGTGATTTGAGCTGATGCTAGTGTGTTTCCCATATCCTTGATGTTTCTTATCTGAACAGGTCGCTCCTTGATGGTTATGGTGATTGTATCAGTGTCCTGTAATGAATCATCTGATACTGTAAGTGTGAACTCTAGAGTGACAGGTTCGTCTGGAGCGGTAAATGTGGCATGTGCTGAATTGGCATTTATGAGTTCAACTGTAACTATATCTGCAGGATTTTGTTGCCAATCGTATTCAAGTCTATCACCATCTGGATCTGTACTAGATGAACCGTCAAGTGTTATTGTTTTACCAAAGTATCCTGTAATGTCACGCCCGGCATTTGCAGTAGGTGCCTGATTCGCTTGGAGGATTTGAACACCATCGTCAACGACTGATGCCACGG
>JAPOPJ010000310.1 GCA_026712925.1 Nitrososphaerota archaeon | reverse complement strand
TCGATAGTAAATTTATCAGATATCTCAAAATATTTATCAATAATAGTATCATTTGGAGGGTCAAATATATCAGGATTATCATCCCTCATAACATCAGGAGTGATTTTTTTATTTCTAGAAAGAACTTTGATTTTAAACTGCAAATCTATGTTTTCTAGGTCAATTATATGATCTCTATGAGGATGGCTAATAACTAAATAATCTAGTTTCTTTTTATTTTTGGGATTAACTTCCAATGCTGGAGAAAATTCACTAGAGCTACCACAGTCCAAGAATACTTTTTTCCCATTTGGTGTCACAATGAAAATTGATGTTCCATGTTCTACATTCCAAACAGTTACACAAAGATTAGACAATACCATACATACCATATCATAGATATTAAAAGATGGATAAATTCAAAGTCTGTTGAAAATCCATGCTTAAATTCATCTTTATAAAACTCCTGTGTTTGAAGATATAGTTCAACAAAGCACATATCTTCCAATAGCACTCAAAATGCGTTACAAATTGACTGATTTTATCACAAAAATTTATTCTCAAGACATTTTGTAAATTATTCATTTTATGTTTCTTTGGAGGACATACTAAAGTACCACAAATCCCAACACTCTAAAAATTGTTTTTGCATGTGTAGGGTATATTGCAGAAACAATTTTTGGGTACAAGCATGTCATAGATGGATTTAGTTTTGATTTGTGATAAATTTGTATTCTTTAGTGTTTTTCATTATGTGCAGAATAGATATGGCCTAGCAAGATGTGCTATTGGATAATCAGGTACTCTATTTCACCTTCTATACACCCTCTAGAATCAACTTTAACATGAATCTGTGTGTATTTGTCAATCCGTAAAATTCGACCAAACTCAAAATCATCAAAGTTGCCAAACTGTATCTTTGAATCTAATTTTTTCCAGTTTATCTCTAAACCTGACATCTTTTACATTATTGAAAAACAATCCACAGTGATGGGGATCATTTTTAATCATATCTGATGGTATGGTCGCTAATTGTATAGATATGGAGCTAAATTCTTTGCTATAAAAGCACTTTTGCAATTTTCAAGTGAATACTATTTCATTTGTATTTAACCTACTTGAAACAGATTCAGCAGTACTAGTCTAGAGAAGAGTGTTATGCTGTGGTTATAAACCACAATACACTCTTTTGATGTGTATTCTAGACCCTTGCGAGAATAGAAACTACACCCTGCAAAGAATCAAAAAATATAGCATCCCACCATAGAATCACAAGTTTAATCACAGTGGGTATGATTCCATCATAATCCCCAAATCATGTCTAGTGGGTATGATATAATGGAACGATATAGTGGAATGGTGAGAAAATTGAACAATTACAGTATCTTTGGCGTATCTTGCAGTATAATCAAGCCATGAAATGAGCCTATAGACCTACCAAATACAATTAACTGATATGATAGAATCGTTCCACCTGCAAAGTGTCATTCTAGCGGAATTTATAGTACCATATACTATATCATTCCATTTGCAAAACTAACATGACACTACAGTCATA
Source organism: Nitrososphaerota archaeon (assembly GCA_026712925.1). GTDB lineage: Archaea > Thermoproteota > Nitrososphaeria > Nitrososphaerales > Nitrosopumilaceae > JAPOPJ01. Next base: position 134 of record JAPOPJ010000310.1, on the reverse strand, counting down.
CATAATCCAATATCACCAAGACTAATCATAATATCACACATTTTGCGTTAAGAATGGTATAGTTGGGGATACACACGACATGTTTGAATTTGATTAAACATCAAAAGATGCACCACAGATGTGGGATTATACCC
>JAPOPJ010000098.1 GCA_026712925.1 Nitrososphaerota archaeon | reverse complement strand
CATTGATGAAATCAATCGAGGAAATTTATCTAAAATTTTTGGTGAATTAATTTATGCACTAGAGTATAGGAATGAAAAAATAAGACTTCAATATGCAGACTTTGATGATGACAAATCAAATGATTTCTTGGTGATACCAGAAAATTTGTATATTATAGGCACTATGAATACGGCAGATCGTAGCATTTCATTGTTTGATACTGCAATGCGGAGACGATTTGCCTTTATTCCCATGATGGTAGATTATAACTTGGTTGCAAGGAAATTTGGTCTAGATGAATTTGATGAAGAAAATCTACGGGATGAACTAGAATCTTCAGAACCTCACAAGGAAAAATCAATTCTTTCACTTTTGGTAGTTTACAAATTGAACAAAAAGATCAGTGAGGATCTGAGGATGGGGCGCGAAAAGCAGATAGGCCATACATACCTGTTACAAATTCTCAAGAATGACGAACAATTCCTGAATGTGTGGAAGTATCAAATCATACCACTTTTGGAGGAATTTTACGCATCAAAGTTTGAAGAGCTTGAAGAAATTTTAACCAAAGGTATAATCGATAAATACACTGGACTCAAAGATTTCTCCGAGGAGGAATTACTGGACACATTATACTCAATTATTGATGTATAGCATGGCAGAAATCTCACCATTTGAGGAATGGAGCGAGTCAGAAGCTGTACTATTAGATAATGATGATTTGAATCTTTTAAAAAAGATTAATGATAACAAATCAAATGCAAGAATAGAGATAATTCCAGAAGATAATCAGTATAAATTGAGAGCGACAAGCTGGGTGGGAACAATAAAAACTCACAACCACATCATTACAATAAAACCAAAAATTGGAAACTTGAACTTTTTTAAGATGCTAGAGTATTCGGAGAACTTGGATGATATAAGATTACTAGACGAGGTAAAGATAACCTCTGGGAGAAGCCTTGTTGATTTTATGGCCAAATTATTTGTTGAATCAGTTGATAACATACTTCAAGAAGGAATCTACAAAAATTATAACATACTGGAAGAAGAGATTTCAACCATTCGGGGCAAATTACTGGTTGCCAAAAACGTCAGAAAACCAAGATTTTTACAAGAAAAGTTTTGGTGCGAGTGTGATGAATTGGGACCAGACATATTAGAAAATCAAATTTTACTTTACTGCTCCAAGATTTTGTCTGAATTAGTTATTAATGACTCCATCAAGGAGAATCTTGATCAAATTCAACATATCTTTGAAAAAGAAGGTGTTTCTGAATATGTTCCTGATTTATATCATCTAGATATGATACATTATCAAAGATTCAATGAGCATTATGAAAAAATTTTGAAATTATGTGAGTTTATTTTAAGATCAACCTGGTACGGAGATTTTTCAAAAAAAGATATAGTTCCAGTTTATGGATTCTTGTACAATATGAATACACTCTTTCAGAACTTTGTCACCAAATCTGTACAAGAAGAATTTCATCAATTCAGAATTAAAAGAGAACCAAGCAAAAAGAAACTGCTACAAGAAATTCCATTTAAAGAAAAAAACACAAAACAAGTCTCAGCTAAAGTACTAAAGCCTGATATTGTAATGTGTGATAAAAAGACAGGAAAAATACGCCTAGTAATAGATACAAAATACAAAAAAGATGACCCTACGGCAAATGATTTTTATCAATCAGTTGCATACTCTCTTGCGTTTGATTGCCCTGTATTGTTATTATTCCCACAGTTAAATCAAAGAAAACGGGGGGATTTTGAACTAGTAGATGAATTGGATAAAAGTGCTCCAATATTTTCAAGAACAATTGATCTCTCTGAAAGTGATTCTGATTATATCTGTGTAATGAAAAGCAGAATAAAAAACATAATTGATACAATTCTACAAATCTGAATCTTTTCTAAATTTAGCACTTTTGAAAAATTCAAGATTGTTTTAAAACCAATCTTATGAGGTATAGCAGGGCACAAAGATACATCATCTCCCTGTTTCATATAATTCAAATGTATTTCCTAGTAATGTGAATTTGTCAAGCATGACACAGCATATTCGAATTTTGCCAAAATGCAGTATGGGACATTGTCCTTTACTACATTCTATCCCATATCGGCATGGTTTTACACTTTAGATAATCCATATAAGGCATGACCAATCCGTACACTATATTGTAATATCATATCATACAAGGACAATCAGATAGTCGTGCATGTTATCCATCTTTATTCAATTTATATTACAAAACAGTTACTACAAACCCCGTTCATCCATAAATTTGGAATTTATGATAGCTACAAAATCGATGATGGAATAAAAATTTCATCAAGCTCAGAATTTGAAGAAAAATCAACTGTATGCTATTGTTCTCCATATTGAATTTTTTGTTTGTATTGAATGTGACTCCACCTCAATTGTATTCTTTGTCGTTTATTCTTTTTTGTTTTTGATAGTTTGTTAATATGTTTATACATATACGCTTCATTTTGTCCAAAGCCTGAAAAGTATTTCCATTTTCCTG
>JAPOPJ010000330.1 GCA_026712925.1 Nitrososphaerota archaeon | reverse complement strand
GAGAAAAATCGAGACAGACTAGCCAATTTGCTACTCTCCAAGAAATTAATCACTAAAGAAAGGTATGATGAGTTAAGAAATTGAGCAATAATCACTCCACATAATATAATACGACAGTTTCTACATCTGTTTTAGATAACATTATTTGCCCATCTTTGTCTAATCTGATACCTAGCAGGTTTGAACCAATTTCTCATCACTGACATTGTGCATAATGAAATCAAAAAATCCAAAAATTATTTACAAATACAAACAGAGATGATAGAGTGAAATATCTCTTTGTAAGCGAGATATTGCTACCATTTTTTGCAAGAACAGTAATATCAAAAGATAAACATGAGGTTGTTGCATATTTGCTGATTTCAGTAAACAATCCTAATCTCATAATAATCTTGATCCACAGCCAAGAATACTTTTAAAACAGCACAATTCACACTTGACAAATAATGTGTATAAGATAGTTGACTTTACAGATAACAGACAAATCATCCATGATGGATAATGAAATATTTTGTCAATGGAGCATTTTCAACCCTGTGTCACAGTATGCCAAATTTTGCAAGATATTCATAACCCACATGTATCTAATCCAGTTTAGCATATCAAAAGTTGTAAGTTAATTCAAGTTTTTGGAATTAGTCACAATAAATAGCATTATTCCACATTACAACCACCAATTGTAATGAAAAGTACAATACCATCAAACATAGTGATTCATTGAAAATCATCAACTGTATATGGTGTTTTTTGTTATGTAATGGTAAAGACTGTACACATAGGAAGACACAAAAAGGAATAAAACTACACAATATGGTTGAATGGAACACACACAGAATTTGAAAAGACAGATTCGCATGGAAGTTATGTAGGGATGCGGTTTGATTTAGAATATGCAAAACAATACCTGAGGGGAGATGTATCTGATAGATTTTACAACAAAAAACAAATAGAAAATGTACTAGCTAGTGTTAATCAAGCCCAGATGAGTATTGAGGATCTTACAAACAAACTAAAATCAAATGTCAGACTAGAAGGGTGGCGTATTGGTGAGTATATCGCCATGGCTACAATTGAAAAATTCTTTGGTGTAAAGATATGCCACGATCCAAATCTAGAAACAACCAGTACAAATGCAAGCTTGGCAGGAGCAGATCTTATTGGAACAACATTATTGGAAAACAAAACAGTATTCCTAATAGGAGAAGTAAAGACATCAAGTTCACCAAAATCTCCCCCCGGTATCACATATAAGCTAGCCACAGAGCTGAAAGAATTGAGCGATGTAGAGGGAAGTCGAGTCACATCTGCAGTGAGATGGCTGATGTTACACAAAAATTACTTTGATGAAAGCGCGATAAATGAGGCATATGAAAACTATCAATACAGAAAAATCACGGGCATGTTGATACGAGATACATCTCCTAACAAAAAGGACATGGAAAAGAAATATCTAAAATTACTGTCTAGTCTATCAGAAGACATATTTCTGTTAATGGTTGCCCTATACATGCCAATTAAAATTGGTGACTTTAAGAAATACATGGTGGCATGAATGGGCTCACAATTTGTTGCAAAAAAAATAAAATCTGGTAAGATGCGTGCCCTAAATGATGCCAATATTATCAAGATAAAAAATACTTTAGAGAAAGGCCATATTCCAGACAATCTTGGCCATATACGTCAAATGATTAACATGTATGAGTTATCAATAACAGAAAAATGGAAATCTTTTGAATCGTACGATGAAAAAGAAAAGAATGAATTTAAAACTATGTGTATAGAATGTTTTACGCTACTACAAGCACTTGAAATTCCCGCAGAACCAATCCCAAAAATAATTCATGCACTCAAAATGTTTACATATGGGTATATTGGTGAAAAAGGCGAATCTGTGAGTCGTCTGCTAAGCGAGGATAAATTCAAGGTAAATGATTCATCTGAATGGAACATACGTGTATTCATAACTATTTACAAAGGCATTCTATCTATGGTACAAAAAAAGAACAAACAGGATCTGCAAAACACTGCTAACTTGATACAACAATTACGTGATGAACAAAGCAAATATGAAAAAACATATCTAAATACATCTCAAAAAGGTGCAGTGTATGAATTGGCATCTCTATACCACTTGTCAAAAGCCACTGATATTACAAGCACGTATCTATTGCAAGGGATGCCACCGCAAGCAGAGACACTACTTGACATACATTTTGAGAGAGCTATTGACTTTGCACAAAAATGCGGTCTTTTGGAGCTTGACCTCTTGCTACACATGTTACAAGTATCATTCAAAAAGATGGTTACAAATTCAATCTGGTTTGAAGCTAAACACATACCTGGAATAGAAAAACTCATGAAAACACTAGCGGATACGCCAAAACCTGTATTTGAGTTGATGTATCCGCAACGTACTGCAATACAAAAAGGCCTGCTTGATCAATTCAACCACATGAAGGTAG
>JAPOPJ010000226.1 GCA_026712925.1 Nitrososphaerota archaeon | reverse complement strand
GCAAGTGCTGCATCAACTCCAGACTGCTCAAATATATCAGCCATATCATCAGGACTACCACAACCACCTGATGCAATAACTGGAACAGGAACAGCATTTACCACCTCTCTAGTCAATATGACATCATACCCATCATGTGTACCATCTTTATCTATACTAGTTAGTAATATCTCACCTGCACCCAGCTTGGCTGCCTTTTTTGCCCATTCTATTGCATCAAGTCCTGTAGGTTTCTTACCGCCATATATGAAAACCTCAAACCAAAACTTGCCATTCTTATCAGAGAACATGTTTGTGTTTGTTCCAGAATAGTTACGTTTTGCATCTATTGCCACAACTATACACTGCCTTCCAAATAATTCCATCAATCTGCCTAGTATGGTATGATCCTTTACTGCACCAGTATTGATACCCACCTTATCTGCACCATTTAGTAGTATGTTTCGAGCATCATCAAGGGACTTTACCCCGCCGCCAACAGTAAATGGTATGTCAATTACTTTGGCAACTCCCCTTACAAGCTCTGCAATAGTCCGGCGCTGCTCCTCAGATGCAGTAATATCTAAAAATACTAGCTCATCAGCACCCTCTATACTATACCGTGCGGCTAGTTCCACCGGGTCACCGGCATCCTTAATGGACTCAAAATTTAGTCCCTTTACTACCCTGCCATTCTTTACATCAAGACATGGAATTATCCTCTTGGTAAGTGTCATGCAGACCCGCGGGCCTCCTTGATACTGATATTTCCCTCGTATAGTGCTTTTCCCAAAATCACACCAAATGCATTCTTCTCCCTTACTTTTTGTACATCACATATTCCAGATATACCGCCGCTTGCAATTACATTTGCACCATTTATGCTGCACACTTTTGCCAAATATTCCAAGTCAGGACCATCCATAGTACCATCCCGACTTACATCTGTCAAGAGAAATTCCGTATATCCATCTGAGACAAACTGTTCCACGGCATCAAGCATGTCTATTTTTGTATCTGACTGCCATCCGTGTATGACTATCTTTCCATCTATATGATCTGCTGATATGACTATTCTCGCCTTGCCAATATCAGAGGCAAGCATGTCAAGTGCGTGTTTGTCCTGGAATGCCATAGTACCAATAACTATTCTATCTGCAAAACCAGCAGCATCAGCAGCTATAGATTCAGTCCGCAATCCACCTGCAACCTCAACTGGGATTTTAACTATATCTGCAATATCACATAGTATGGATGTGTTTGATCCCCTGCCAAGTGTTGCATCAAGGTCCACTAGATGTAGCATATCAGCACCACACTTTTCCCATTTCAGTGCCACAGCTATGGGATTATCAGAGTATATGGTTTTTTGATTTGCATCCCCGCGATACAATCTAACTACTTTTCCATCCATCACATCTATTGCAGGGATTATCTTCATTTATGACACACCTTGATAAAATTCCGTAACATCACTTTTCCTATATCACCGGATTTCTCTGGATGGAACTGTGTCCCAAAATAATTCCCCTGCTCCACCACAGCAGGTATCTTTACACCATAGTCGGACTCTGCTGTAACTATATCATCTTGTGGTACTACTTTATATGAGTGAACAAAATAAACCCACGAGCCATCCTTTACACCTTCAAGTAATCTTCCTGGTCTTTTTATGTCAAGTTCATTCCATCCCATGTGAGGCACTTTGAGTATAGGAGGAAGTATTATGACATCTCCATTCATTATACCAAATCCCTTTTGTGTTCCTTCTTGACTTGACTCAAAGAACATCTCCATACCAAGACAAATTCCAAGTATTGGTAATTCTGATATGTTATGATTGAATCCAGCACTGATAAGACTTTTAACTGCTGGATCAAAATTTCCCACTCCAGGTAGGAGCAGTCCGTCATATTTTGCAGATTCTGCAAGATCATTTATTATATTGATATGGACACCTTCGCGCTCTAGTGAGTTTTTCAAACTAAAGATATTGCCTGCACCATAATCAAATATTGCCAAGCTAGTCATCTACATCGAACCCTTTGTACTTGGCACACCTTTTTGTTTATCATCAAATGATGCTGCCATACGAAATGCAACTGCAAGTGATTTTATTGCGGCTTCTGCCTTGTGGTGGTCATTTTGCCCATACTTTACTACAAGATGTATGCAACACTCTAGATTTTGTAATAGTGATTGGAAAAAGTGTTCCATATCCTCTTTTGATATATCTTCTATTTTGCTGCGCTTTAGTGATATATCTAATTTAGAGTACGGGCGCTTTACCATATCTATTGTGGCTTCAGCTAGGGATTCATCCATAGGTACTGATGCATGTCCAAATCTGGTAATACCACTTCTAGTATTTAGTGCCTTGTCTATTGTCATTCCAATTGTAATTGCAGTATCCTCTATGAGGTGATGTATGATGGAGTCATTTGACTTTGCAGTTACTTTGAGGTCCATCATGGCATGCTTTGCAAATGCTGTAATGATATGGTCTAGAAAGTTTATTCCAGTAGAGATTACAGTCTTTCCAGACCCGTCTATATCTACAGATACTGATATTATAGTCTCACTTGTCTTTCGTTGTATTGTTGCCTTTCGTTGTGTTTTTGCCTTCATGATATGTTTATCGTGTAGTGCTCTAAATTTATTACCTTTGGTGGGATCTTCCCCAAATTCGGAGCTTGGATGGTCCAAAGTTATCAGAGTTTACCGTATCTGCAATACCAAACAATGCAAGGATGGCTAATTACTGCTACGCACCAAAACCCATTTTGAAGATGCTAAATAATCCAAAAACGACTTAAATTTGTCATCCGAGACGGACATATCTAGAACAAGTGTTCAAAATAGCAAAAGCTCCGAATTTGGTAAAGAACACTTTGGTGGTATGCAGTCAGGGCATACCAACATGACACATATCAACCATGACTTGCACTAAAACTAGACTCAGATGTAATATAGTGTCATACAGCACATGTCATATTACATGTGACATTGTACCAAATTTGTAGAATTTGACCAAACGCTGTTAAAATGCTTTCTACATACATGACCAGCAGTTTCTTGGAGGACATATAGTAAAGAATTTAGACACTTCCCAGAATTGAGAGTATTGACAGCAGAATAAAATATATCAAAAATTAGCATGTCTATGATACTCAACAAGATCAAGATAGCTATGTGTTCAAAAACTTTCATGTCAGTAACAATATTACATTTGTTTTATTTCAAAAAGTTTATCATAAAGGTAGGTCTGTTCCGGAAATAAATTTTTCATAATTTCACCTTCTTCAGTTTTTTTACCATATTTTGATACAATTTTTTTTGATTTAGAAATCTTATCTTCATCTTTTAATTGGGATAGTTCAAAGAATCCATCAAAAATTTCTTTTGCCTTTTCAGCAATTACTTCCATATTTATCCCATTAAATCTTTTTAACATTAATTCGATAAATGTTTTAATTAGTAAAATATCAGTTACATGCTGATAGCTTTGATATCTGTTATTACCCAAAAATTCTGTTGCAAAATTTTCAAACCTTCCCCGATATGACCGATTTAATTTAATTTGATTATCAATCATTAAAATCGATTCTGAAAAAATATGAAGATCATCTAAAATTTGTTGAAATGTTAGAGTAGTATTTGAAAAATAGGAAATTTCATCATGTACTGTGTGTTTAAAAGTATCAAAAATTAATTCAAGTTTGAGTTCTCTTGGAGGGTTTTTTAACAAAGCTGCAATATCATGTATTTGTTTTGGTACATCTAATTTCCTTTTAGAATCTATTCCAATTGTCTTAAATGGAAGTGTGGTTAACTTGTCCCCAATCAAAGAACCATGATCATAAACAGATATTGGAAAATCTACGCTAAATCCAATAATTTCAGTTTCACTATGAATTTGTTTTGATTGTATTTGCGTATTATTACCATAAAAGATTTCAATTTTTAATTTAGCGTCATCAACAATTGATGAATTATAATTACAGAAATATGTCAGCAATGGCAGATTTTTGTTTAAATTTCCTTTAGGTTTATGTGGATCCTTTATTTTGACCACATCTTTAAGATTTACTGAAACTTGTTTCATAGCTTCAATCACCTCACCACGACTTTTACCTGTTACAATATCAATATCCACGCTTAATCTTTGCAAATTTTTATCAAATAAATGAAAAGGCACTGCCATCCCGCCCTTTACAACACAGTCAGAGAGTACTTTTTGAATATGTGTTAGTATTTCAAAATTCATAATGAATTTTTCTACTAACAATAAATCTTTAAACCCATATTCAATTCCAATCTTCTCAATGCTTTTTTTATTTAAAATGCTCTGGAAACGCAATTCAATCATAATCTATGTCCTTCAATAGTTGCTCTATATGAGATGACTTTTTTACAAAGTTTCCACATCTTCTCAACTCATCATAATCTACTAGACCATACATTCTCATCGTTTGGAGCATTCGCCTTAATTCCATATCATCTAGTGGAGTGTTATGGGTATGTACATCTACAACCAAATCTACAAACGCTTTTTCAGGCATTGCAATTGTAGGACCCTTGATCACGGCATATTCCCGTATAGCAATTATTCTGTCAATATTTGGCATTTTTAATAACATGTATAATGACTTGGAATCAGGCTCACTTACTATGGTGAACGCTTTATCAAACTCAGACAACATATCAACTAGATATTCACCTCTAGCAGGCTGGGTATGAAGGGTATAGACTAGCTGTCCACGTAAATTATGTAGATATGGTGTCAGGGTGGACAAGGCTGTGAACTGGAATTTATAGGGATAATTTTCTTCAAGAAATTCATGAATTGCTACTAGTTCATCAGCTAATTTGTAGTGCTGTATGTGTGGAACTTTGGATGTTTGCACTCGACTTTCTAATTTCTTTGGTTTTTCAGACCATTCTTTTAGAAATTTTTTCATATCATTATTTCTTTTGTGTAGTAGTTTTTCAAAGTTAGGAGATTGTTCATATAGACTCACTTCTGATGCAATCATTCCAATTAGAAATAGTGGGTTTTTTACAAATCTGAATGATTCGTCATTTTTGTTTATAATTATATTTGTTTCAGAATTTTGCTTGTTAATTACGTATAATGGAGAATTTTCAAGTGATTGAAGGCTGATTTTTATTATATCATCCCCCAATTTAATTTCAAATGGTTCAGTGCTATCTAACAGTTCTTTTGAAATAGTTGAGCGCACGTTACGATCAAGATATTTGGGAGAGGAATCTTGATTAAAATAATCAAAAACAGATTTAACAGATGATATGGTTTTGCTCTTTGATTTTGATAAATGATAAATTACTTTAAATTCTTTTGATGCCCTGAATAGGTTTTCAGCTTCTTCATATTCAGGACCCATAATGAACTGGGTTTTGTTAATATTTACTGGAACATGATCTAAATGTAACTCTCCTACAATCTTTGCATTTTCAGGGTGTGCGGTAAATCCAAATTTTTCAAATGCCGTTATCAGTCTTTTATTTCGAAACAAATTGATTCCATAATGCCCACTGATGGACCGTTTTTTTAACAAGGCAACATATCCTGTAATTTCTCCACTAATTGGTAGCGAAAGTTTTATTTTTGTTCTGCTATTCTCCACAATATCTGGTTTAATCGGTTTGCAATGTACTGTATTGATATGAATTGAAACTTGGTTTGTTTCTAGATATGGCGAATATCTTATTCCAAAGTTTTCTTTAAAATTTGAAACCTGATTTGGATATAGTCTTATTTTTAATTCTGAGATATTTATTATAGTTCCATGCCAGTCATTCTCTTTAGATAATGTTTTTTCTGTTATGACAAAGTTTCTCCAATCTTGTGACTCATCACTTAGCCAAGCATTTTCATCATATTGTATATGATATTCCTTGTCTGAATTAATTTTTGATGTGGTTATTGTAAACTCTTTTCCCAAAGCAGAGCATGCACTTTTCATTCCAATTCCAAACTGGCCTAATTTTCCAGCGGTTTTGTTCCCCCTTGCAACAGTCATTGCATGTGTCAGGTCAGTCTTATCCATTCCACGACCATCATCTTTGATTGTAATTTCTCTTTCTTTGAAATCCAGATGTACGTCGATTCTTTCTTTGGCATTTGAAATTCCCGCATCAATAGAATTATCCAATAGTTCGGCTATTGCCTGCTCAGTTCTATACCCCACAAAGCCTAATTTTTGGATTAGTGATTTGTCAGGAGTGATATCTACATGAATGGTGTCCATATAAAAAAGAACTATTATCTAGAATTTATGTCTTTTTCTTTTTTTATATTCATAATATGCCTGTATGATTTGAATATATAATTCATATATAATTCATATATGTTATATGATTCACATATATTTTATAAAACCTAGAAAAATGGGTTTTTTCTAGATTTATGTTCATAATTTAACTATATTTCTTCCCCAAATTTGGCGCTTGGATGGACAAGATGTAAGGTGTTTATCACACCCATAACACAGGACACGGCAAGAGTGACTATACACTGCTATACACCAAAGCCCATTTTGAAGTTACTAAAGAATCCAAAGCATCTCAAATCTATCACCCGTGATGGATATGTCAGGGTCAGGAACAAATTAGCAAAAGCGCCAAGTTTAGGGAATAACCACATACTCTGTCTGACACGGCTTGCACTTGGCAGTAGAGCAATTGTCACCGCAGCTATCCATTTGACCATAATCTAGTGACAGAAGAGCATGTAGGGAAAATACAGGCATGCTGATGCCAGCAATGCCACCTGCTGGCGATGGAGTATAGGCAACGACATTATGTAAAAGCAGGTATGACTGTTTTGGTATCGTGTGCTACCAGAAACTTAAACTTGCAGGTCATGACGATCCTTTGCAACTCCGGATCCACTTGATCTTTGAATTGTGTCGTGGAATTATATTGATTTCATGGTTTCAACCCAACTACATGGATGAAGAATTAAATGACAAGATCAAAGTTTTATCCACTGATGAATCCTTGAAAATTCTTGGTGAATTACTTGGTAACGAATCCAGCCGCAAAATTAT
>JAPOPJ010000298.1 GCA_026712925.1 Nitrososphaerota archaeon | reverse complement strand
TCTTCAAGTCAAATTCACCGGGCGGTTCAATCATAAAGTGATATACTGAAATCATTTCCCCTACAAACATTGCACACAAGCCCCAACTTGCAATTGCAGACCATTTTTCAAGCCCCATGTATGGTACAGCATTTGATTGATAAATAAACCATTTCAGGCCTAGTCATTCTATGCCTACGAGATTTGCTAATTCTTTACGAGCAGCTGCCCCTAGCTTTTCTGCTGCCTGCTCTGGTGAGACATCATTTAGAAAGATACCATATCCACGTTCCATGCCAGACCATGGCTTTGTTATGGGGTATATCTCAACATGCCAGTGAATCTGTCTACTGTTCTTCTTTTCAGGAGAGAGGTGAAATGCCATACTATATGATACATTCTTGATAGATTTTGCCATGCCTCCAAGTGTAGCCCTTAAAATGAGTGCTAGGTCGTTGATCTCTTTTTGGGTAATTTTAGCAAAACTTGTGATGTGCTTTTTTGGTGTAATCCAAAACTCGTATGGATATGATGGGGACCATGGACAAAATGCAATAAAGCCTTCTGTTTTTAGTATTTGTCTGGCCATGACATTTTCTTCCGTTATAGTATGGCACATTGGACAAACGCCCTTTTCATTTAAAATTCTGTGGAATGATTCTGCTTCCTCCTCTATTGCAGGAGGAATGGTAGAAAACGTAACTATGTTGAGGTATGGGTGGGGGTTTTTATTCCCTGATAATTCACCGTGGTCTGCATAAATGGATACATAAGTCACACCTCTTTGTGTGTAAAGCCAGCGCAGTCTATCTTGGATGACGACTAGCACATTTGACCACTGTTCTGTATCAATGCTGGCAAATGTGTCCTTCTCACTTGGAGATGCTACTACGATATAGTGGTAGCCGTATGCAGGTTCACTATAGTGTGGTCTTTCACCAAAGATGTTTTGGACATCTGGAGAAACTATTGGGTTTTTACTTTCAAAAACTCGGATGGACCATCCCTTGACATAATCGTATTCATTATCTTGGAGTCTTTGGAGCATTCCATCTTTTGCCACAAGTGATAGGACAGCCGGATTTGTCATTGATTCATTACCTGGAGCAAATGGGAGCTTTTCTGGGTTTGGGGATTTGTCAGTTTTATTGGAGATAATTGTAAAACGTTCAGAAACATAGTCCTTACGTATATCTCCCATGCTTCACTGTCAATCGATCTCGTTAAAATGTTTTCTTTGAGCACCTGTTGGGTGTAATTTGTCCCAGAATTGTGTCTTAGAGTAGTGTTTTGGACTAGTATTGTATGCAAATTGGGGGATAATTATGAGATATGTGCCTAAAGGTGTGTGTTTTGGCATTGCTGGTATTGTATTTTTTAAAATTTTGACCATATTCTGACTAGTTTGCCGAGTTTCACAAATTCGAGGCTTTTAATCTGACCCTCTGACCTCAACATGTCTGTCTTTTATGACAAATTTTAGGCGTTTAGGATTTCCCAGCATCTTTAGAATGGGCTTTGGGATGTAAGAATAGTTAGTTGCCCTTGCTTCGTTAGGTATTATAGATACGGTGAACTCTTTTGCATCTTTTGCCCATGATGTCATGGTATGATTGTAGATGAACTATGATTTTAATCAACCGAAAGATCCACATCTGGCCAACTGTGTATGCATATAACGTATGTTCAAACTTGGCAAGGGATCAACCCAGCAGGCATAGAACATCGTGGCAAGGAGTTATCCAAAATCAAAATATACTAGATATCATCTCAGGCAGATATACGGTAGAATCACAATTAGCAGGTAACACATTTTATGATGTATCATTTGGAGGTGGTGTAAATGTGCATACCCGTACCACATACACGGAAAAAATGCAAACACATCTATGCAGTGTATGTTATGCTATACCTCCAGAGGAAACTTACATACCGGATGCATAGTGATAACTGAACCAAGTGTGACATGTGGGTTTTGTAACGGCACTGATTACATAAAACGAGTAACCTAAGAATGCAGTAATATTTTGTTTGACTAGTTATTTCATTTTTGTCAAAAGAGTATTTCTTGATTCACATTTTCTATATTGTATTCATCATTTATTTTCTCACTATTTTAATTGAATGTTTAGGAATAAACTTACTTCTTGCTATTCTGTTATACTTTTCAAATTCATTTAGAAAATACTTTGATGAATGTTTCTTGCCAAGTTCTGAATAGTTTAAACCAATACAAATTCTTGCCGCATCAACTACATCAAAGTGACGTTTTGAAAATTGCTCACTTTCATATTGTTTTAATATTTCAGTAGAGTTTATGATTATTTCATCAATTTCCCCAATCGTTTGAAATCCTAGATTTTGTAATTCTTCTACAAATTCTTGAATATTTTGATCTGATTGGTTTTCTCTGATATAGAAACGCCAATCGAGATATATCTTAAAACGATGAATATTGATCTCTAGTTCATTTTCAAAATATTCATTATTTTTTAACAATTTGATATACGTCATTCTTCTGACAGAATATTTTTGAATTGTTCCATTTTTTTCTAACGCATCTGTTCTATTTCGAATCATTGATTCAGTAATATCTCCACCATCCAATAATACAACTATTTCTTTTATTGACAAACTTCCACCACGTATCAATTTTTTGATAAATGCATCTATAACACGCCTCCTTAGTTTTTCTAGACATGGAACAACAATGCCTGTTTGCTCTACAAGATATGATATCTGATCAAAAATAATTATCACAAAGTCTTTTGTGGGGTTAATGCGCTCTTGTATTAGAATTTCCTCCCAAACCAATTCCCAATCAAAAGAACCATGTTGTAATTCTTGAGGTGTATCTGGATTATCCCTGACCAGTGCGGCCATATCCTGTATATCCCCTTCTCTATTTGCTATTGCTTTGAGTAAAAATACGTCTT
>JAPOPJ010000328.1 GCA_026712925.1 Nitrososphaerota archaeon | reverse complement strand
TTTAGGTAGTCATGAAGTTCTATAAGCTCGTTTTTTAGTGAGTAGTTTGGCATGGGCACAATCTTCTCTGATCTGTCCTTCATATCCTGATTTAGAAGAGATTCACTGACAAATTCACTCCATCTCTTGTTTCTCTCTTTTACAAAAGTGGCATATTTGGTAGGATTATCTGCTATCATTTCTGCCTCAATTCGTATTAGTCCCAAGAGAAACAACGGGTTTTTAAATGCCATAAAAGAGTCACTAGTTCTATTGACCATAATCTTGGTCATGTCATTTGAGCGTTCTATCTGGTATATGCCTTCTGCATCATCCTCAAACTCCAATCTTAGTTTTAGTGGACCTTTTTGTATGGTAAAATCACTTGCTTTGCGTAGCAGTGATTTTGCATTTGCATCACTTAGTCTAGTGTTAATTGGATTTTTCAGAATTGTTCCTGATTCGTGTTCGAACACGGATTTGATCTCAGAAATATCCACTTTTTGTGCTGATGCACTTCGAAGGACATTTATCACTGTTGGATCTTTTTTGAACATATCAACTGCTTCCATGTATTCTAGTGAGTCTTCTAGAAAACCAGTCTTGTGAAAATTAACTGGAATGTGGTCAAGTGATACTTGACCTATTATTTTGGCATGTGAAGGATGATGCCTTATGCCAAACTTGTCAAAAGCCTTTATGAGTCGTCCCTTTCGGTAAAGATGAATCCCAAAATCGCCCTTGATTGATCGTTTTTCTAAAAGTCCAATCCAGCCATCCATTCTATTGCCACTTGGAAGCGCTATGGTAAATTTTTGCATTGTGCCTTTTTTTAGCTCTGGTTTTACGACCTTGCAATCTTTTGAGTTAATTTTGATTCTAATTTGTCTGTTTTTTAGGTGTGGTCCGTATCTTATCCCAAATCGTTTTCTAAAGTTTGATAGTTGATTTGGGTACAATGGAATTTTTAGCTTGCTGATTATTATTATGGTTCCATACCAGTTGCGCTTCTTTACTGCCTCTTTTATTTCAAAATTGGACCAGTTTTTTGATTCATCTCCAAGCCATTGGTCCTCATCATAACATGCTGTAAATTCTCGTTTAGAGTTTGGCTTTGAAGTAATTATTGTAAATGATTTGCCTAGATTTGAACATGCACTCTTCATTCCCAAACCAAATTTACCAAGATTTTCCCCATCTTTTTTTGTCTCTTTTGCAATAATTAGTGCGTCTTTTAGCTCTTCACGGTTCATCCCTTGACCGTCATCTGATATCGTAATCTTCCTTCTCTCAAAGTCAAGCACTATACTGACATGCTCTATTTTTTCCTTAATTCTTGCATCAATTGAGTTGTCTATCAGCTCTGCTACTGCCTGCTCGGTTCTATACCCAGTGAGGCCTAGCTTTTTGATCAGGCTTTTGTCTGGAGTTATGTCTATGGTGTGATTTATGCCAGTTGGTTTTGAGATATCTTTCTTGATTTTCTCTGAAGTGATATCTACCATATCATTGCTTTGCATGTCTGATTAAAAACTGGGAATTTAATAAATTTTCGCAATTTTTAGTCATAAAATTATAAGATTATACTCTATCTTATAATGAGAATTAAGCAAAAATTCGCATAATAATATAATGAAAATAGCCTTGATTTTACAGTTTTTAATCGATTTACATTAATAACAAATCACCATTATTCATTTTTATGTCCAGCCTGTTCTTCATGGTGTGATGGGCATGGAATCCTGTATTATCTTGCTTCCACGTCTAAAGACACAAGATGTGAATACTTGGAAGGTTCTTCCACAAATTCGAGGCTTTTGGTAATTCCTCAGGTATCCATAGCAGGATTAATACAATCCGATACTCTAACATATCAAAACCCGTCCTGTGGACACTAGACAATCTGGATTATTCCAAGGATATGATCAAAGATATACAATATCGGAGAATTAAACTAGAAAACGCCTCGAATTTGTGTGAGAATCTACTTGGAATTTTTTTAAATAACAATTCAACTTGAATATGAATTACAGCGAATCCTATATTTGACAAGTGCCGATTCGTACAAATCAAATTTGTTATTCGTGATAGGCCATACATGCAGATTCTAATGTTTATTACATTCTACCGTATCTCGCAAAGTATCTGTTCATGTTCCAAGACATCTCGCGCATAGCGGGAAAGAAATGCATGTAGGTTTTGTGTTTACAGGAGTATGGATGTGAATAGTCACTTTATGTTATTTCAGAGTACGAGATCTACTTTTGATAATTTTTATCTAGATTCATACCATTGAGAGTGCAGTTAGAGTTTTGCTAATAGTAAAATCATTTGATTGTTTTTGCATGATCTCTGTGCCATGTAATTACGTGCTTTACACCATTAATCTTGATTAAAAGTTTATTGTTTTTAATTTTGTTCAGATCAAGACCATCAACTTTTGCATAATGCAACATTCTATGAATGAGGGGGCTCAGAATCACTATATTAGATACATTGTCTGCTCCATCCTCACCTAGTGGAATTAGATGATGTGCTTCAGAATAGTACTCT
>JAPOPJ010000326.1 GCA_026712925.1 Nitrososphaerota archaeon | reverse complement strand
TCAAATTCTTGATGTTTCAACACCAAGTACCATAACCCAAGTATCACAAATCACTGATGGTGGAACACTTGTGCTTGACGGTGCCTTTGGAATCACCTCATTTAAGATAGGCTCATCGACGTATGTGGCCGTGGCATCATTCAATGATAACGGTGTTCAAATTCTTGATGTTTCAACACCAAGTACCATAACCCAAGTATCACAAATCACCGATACTGATGCTGGAACACTTGTGCTTAACGGTGCTGCTGGAATCACCTCATTTAAGATAGGTACATCGACGTATTTGGCCGTGTCATCACATATTGATGACGGTGTTCAGATGTTAGAATTAATCCCACCGACAACAACAAACCCGACACAAAACCAACCCCCTACTGCAAATGCTGGACGCGATATAACAGGATACTTTGGCAAAACAATAACACTTGACGGTTCATCTAGTACAGATCCAGATGGTGATACACTTAGATACACTTGGCAACAAAATACTGCAGATACAATTATAGTTGAACTTACAGATGCTGGTTTAGGGCGTGTCACATTTACCGCCCCAGACGAACCTACAACTCTAGAGTTTACACTTACAGTATCAGATGATTCATTACAGGATACAGATACAATCACAGTAACAATCACAAAACCAATATCAAGAAACATCAAAGAGATGGGAGACACTTTGGTATCAGCCAAAATCACTGCACCAAATCAAATCACCATGATATACAACGAAGAGTTATCCACATTCATCAATAGCTATCTTAATTTTACCATATCTGGTGAGGATATGCCACGAAACATTACAGGAATTAATGGCTCACCAGCTATAGAAACAGGCGAGACTGTTCGCATCAATGGAAAACAAGTAAAGACATACTCCACTACACTAACATTTGATGGGGAACCTGTCCCGGCAGACTCTACCGGCTCTATGTACATACAGCATGCAGATCACTATTTGGCACTCATTCAAGTGAGTAACGGTCAAGACTAAACCAGAAAGTGCCATTATCATACCATGTCAAATTATTCTAGTGTATAATTTGTAACAGGGTGATTTTTACAAGAATGCATATGTGCAGTTTATGATCCACAATATCCTGTACCCTCAAGCTATCCATCACATCATGGCATACATCATGGCATACATCATGGTAACTGTTCAGGTTCCAAGTTTATCTACGTATGAAAGGAATAATGCACGCTGGTTTTGTGGTTATAGGAGAATGGGTGTGAACGTTACTACACATGATAATCATCATTGTATGATGTTTTGAGATTCCTAAACTACATGATTGTATGAACATCTAGAAATGATCAGAATTATGATTGAGTAGAATTATGGGTAATCAGAATTATTGGTATATCATACATGCAAGAATCTGAGGTGTAGCATCATATTCCTAGATCCGACATGCCAAATGAGTAGTCAAGATAACTATATCTTTTGTCTAGTTATCTATTGTCTAGTTACAAAAGCCTCAAATTCAGTGAAAAATCCGCCAAGGGTAAGATTATTATAATTTGACCAGAAATTGTAAACATCATGGCAACAGAACAAGAACAAAAATTGATCACAGTCACGCCAAAGGCAGCTGAAAAGATCAACGAGTTCATGAAGGAAGAAGCTGAAAAACCAGAATACCTGCGCGTATATGTCCAGGGAGGCGGTTGTTCAGGCCTATCCTATGGAATGGGTTTTGAAAAGGCACCCGAAGAAGACGATCTAGTCATGAATGAAGGTGGAGTCAAGATACTTGTAGATAGTTACAGTGTCGATCACCTAAAAGGCGCAAATGTGGACTATATAGAAAGCCTTATGGGCTCTGGATTTAAAATCAACAATCCAAATGTAGTAAAGTCCTGCTCTTGCGGTCATTCATTCAGTACTGAATAGTCAAAGCCATTCTTTTTCATTTTTATACACATCTAGTGAAAACTAGGCACAAAAATATACTGTTTTTAGAAATTCATACTACTCATGCCTGATTTTTTGCGATACCCTCATATATCGAGACAAATGAGGAATGTCATGATAGTTAAGGAGATGATTAGTTTATGCCACAGTCAGGAATTGTCAAATATCACGTTAAGCTTTCCTACGAAGTTGATGGGCTAGTTGAAAGAGCAGATATAATCGGGGCAATTTTTGGTCAGACAGAAGGTCTGCTAGGCCCAGAGATGAATCTGAATGAGCTACAACGAGTTTCAAAAGTAGGACGTATCGGGGTAGATTCAAAGTCTACTGCAAGTACTACCTCTGGCGATGTTGTGATTCCAATGAGCACCGACATCGACACATGTGCACTTATTGCCGCAGGCATAGAGAGTATTGATAAGGTAGGACCGTATGATTGTACTTTCAAGCTAGGTGCAATTGATGATGTACGCGCTGCAAAAAAGGATGACATTGTAAAGCGAGCAAAAGAGATCAAACAACGCTGGGCAACAAAGACAGTCAGTGAGGGAGAAAGCATGCTAAAAGATGTCCATGAAGGCGATGCCAAGAGACTAACTACATACGGACCATCAAAACTGACTTGTAGTCCTGGAGCACTCAGTTCCAACTGGCTCATTCTAGTAGAAGGAAGAGCAGATGTAATCAATCTCCTGAGGGCCGGATATGACAATGCTATTGCAATTGAGGGTGCAAAAATTGACGAGTCAATTAAAGAATTGTGCAACTCTAAAGAAACAGTAGTTGCATTTACTGACGGGGATCGCGCAGGCGGATTCATCTTAAAGGAGTTAAAGTCGTTTGTACCAATCGACTATGAGCTTAGAGCAGATACTGGAATCGAAGTAGAAGAGCTGACCCCAAAACGAGTAGATGAGATTTTAAGGCCTGTTGCTGATGAGATTAAAAATGGAAAAGAAGCCCCTACACTAAAGAGCGAGGATGACAAGCCCATGGCAGAGATTGCCTCAAAGATATTTCCAGGATTAAATGAAACACTAGAGGCCATAGCACTTGATGGCGAACAAAAAGAAATATTCAAAGTATCAATAAGCGAACTAGTCAGCAAACTCTCAACCCAGTCAGGAATAAAATATCTCTTGCTAGATGGAATCATTACACAACGACTCTTGGAAAGCGCCAAAAATGCAGGTGTAGAGTTTGTAGTGGGCCACAGAGTTGCAAAACTATCCAACTCAGATGGGCTGAACCTGAAAACATTCGGCGACTTGGGAATATCATAGAGTCTGTGGATGTCTGGGCTGAAAATTCAACATATTTTGACCCTTGCATATCTGCTCTCAAAGGGTGCAAGATACAACTTTATCACAATCACTACATCAGAACTTGGAAAGAATATTAAAAAATCCCAACAATCAGCATCCAAACATCTAATGGAACTAGAAAATGATAGACTCGTCAAAAGAGCAATAGATGGTAGAAATGTTTCTGTAATGATTACTGAAAAAGGATACTCTGAGATGGTAAAACTCTCAGCAGTACTACAAAAGAGCCTAGACTCTTCAGTAGCAGACGTAAAACTAGAGGGAAAACTAGTTTCTGGAATGGGCGAGGGTGCATACTATATGTCCCTCAAGGGATACACTAGACAATTTAAAACCAAAATTGGCTATGTGCCATTTCCTGGAACACTCAACGTGCGACTTGATAAGAAGGCGCACCGAGATGCAATCAGGCAATTTGATCTAGCCGAAGGAATCAAGATTGACGGCTTTTCAGATGGGAAGAGAACATTTGGATGGGTAAAGTGCTTTGGTGGCATAATTAATGACTCTATAAAGTGCGAATTAATTATACTAGAACGCACACATCATGGAGATTCCATAATAGAGTTAATTTCCAAGACATGTATTAGAAAGACAGGCAAGCTAAAAAACGGCTCTAGAGTGTCAATAAAGATTCCACTTGCATCATAGAGGCATTATAAGTCTATGAGATGGTTTTAGACATCTTTACGATATAGTAATAGTGCCATATACAATACGATAGTAGCACTGATAGTGTGCAGATAATAATCTGAGACATTATTACACTCTCAAATCTGTATCTTGTCTGAGGATGACAAAGTGCAACATCTACATGAGTGTATCTAGCATGGGTTAATGATTCTGCTAGAACACATACAAAACAGCAAGTCTTAACTATTTGATGCAGCGTAACACTTGTCATATCTGTACGCCACACATGCAAGACTCCCTGCCATATAGGCCACCCCACAAATTCGAAGCTTTTTCTAATTTAATTCTCCGATATTGGTATTGTCTGTCTTTGACTATATCAATAAAACAATCATGATTGCCCAGTGCTTAAAGAACGGGTTGTGATATGTTAGAGTGTATGTAGTATTGGCTCTGCTGAGAATGCTGAGGATTTACCAAAAACCTCGAATTTATGGAAAAGCCAACTCATCAACTTCTGCATGGATCTTTTTTTCTGTCTGGATTTACCCGTAGTTTGATTTAACTTTTGAACAAAGCAGACTAGTAAGTTAACTGTGCTGTTTTCTCGTAGAAGGTGTATGGTGCTGGAGAAATCAACGGATAAGCCTAAGAGTGTGATGAAATATTTCTTTAACAAAGCCGTTCCACTTATCCTCGGCCATTACTTCCCACAGACTGAAATATTTTTCAACATGCATTTCGTTTAGACGTTTAACCATTTTGGGTGTTATTACGCCAAGTACAGCAAAGTTCTTCGATCTTGCTGGTGTGTTGGCAAAACTCTTCTGGAGTGCGCCCAGTCGTTCCAATGCTCCAGCAGGATCCGTTCCACTTTTTATCTCAATGGTTGCAACAATATGCCAAGTATCACCTGTTTTTTTCTCAAATAGTATATCAGGTTCTGAGGAAAATACCATTCGGATATTTTTCTCATCGCCCAAGAGATATTGTATGTCTTTTTTTTACTATCTCAAATGGAATCTGTTTTTCTGTTTTCAGCCAGTTTAGTATAGATTGCTTGACATAATTCTCCCCCTCGATTCCTATGATATTACGAAGTTTTCCATCTTCTGTTATTCCAATGGTTGCAAGGATATTCCGGTATCCGTTTTCAATTGACCAATTATCGGAGTTTGTGATTATAGTGGAAATAATTGCGTTATACAGACACGCCACGCGTACACATGTTAAATGATCCGGTGCTTGTTTATTTGTCCCATTCTCCCACTTTTTAACAGATACTGTGATGCTGGAAACCCGCTTGAGTGATAGGGTTGATATCCCCCTGTAATGAAGTGACGATTTTGGTAATTTAGCTAGGATGCAAGGATGCGCAAAAACAAATTTGGGTTCTATCTTTTGCTTGATCACATGTTTCCACGCATCAGCATGAATCCCTAATGTTTTCAAATCTGACTCGTAATGTTCCCTAGGGCAATCAAAGCTACGTATATCTGCCAGCACACCAAGATCAACACGACGCATAATGGATGTGGTTATTCTTATTGCACGTTGGCGAGATTCCTCCATTGCATCCATATCATCTCTTTCTCCAGTGGTATACGCATTTGCGCATTTCCTTTTTACCAAATGCACCCATCTGCTGACTAGAATTACCCTTGCCCCTCTTTAGGATCCGTATGGACTCACACACGAATCCTGAATGTTCAGCAAAATCAGAGAGTATTATGTCAGTTGGTATTTCTTTTCCGTTATACCTAACATTATCATTGACCATGAATACATTACCGCCGGACTTGACTAGTCTCTCAAATTCCTTGATAACTAATGCCATCTCTATGAAATAATTTTCAACCATGCGAATTATGTTGGGGTTGTTCAAGGACTTTATCTCTTTTTTTAGGTGTTTGAGTATATTCTGTAACAAGGTACTGTTATCTGCCATTTTTATGGCATCTGTCAGACGCCTTGATCTCCCATAGACTGATGTTAGTAAATCGACCTTTGAATGGTTCTCCACGGTGGATGTAAGCATTTTCTGCCTAAGATTATTGAATCCATTAAAATCATACCCCAGATATGCCAGCTCCAATGCGTATGTTCTGGTGTAATCATATCTGTTTGCGTATGGCGGTGAGGTTATCACTGTATCAAATGCTTTATTTTTAAACTTCTTTAGCTGTACAAGGCACGAGTCTGTAATGAGGTTTGGATTGGACCCATGATACGCTTGCTTGAGGTATGGTAGATCATAGATAACATCATGCAGTTTTCGAGATATGGCATCAGATAGCGTAAGAAGTGATCCTTTTTGTAGCCTGTCACTGGTGGATCTTCCAGAACGGGCATCCCATCGTAAAAACTGTCCATCCTTGCGCGTATAACTAACATCTTCCAATACACTCATACACATAAAATTCAGCAGTAATCGAATGTCGGGATTTCTTATCTTGTTAATGAATGCCTTGGCTTTAGCCAGTTCAAGTTCGGTGTCTGATGGAAACGCATAACGTGTTATGCGGACATGTATAAACGCACTATGATTCATACCGTTTTGTATGTAGTCAAGAAGACCATCTGCATATTTTATGATGTTTTTTGCGTGCAGATTATTTGCAACAGAACAGATGACTTGTGCCATGATATTTCCCACGGGCATTGCATCTATCCC
>JAPOPJ010000247.1 GCA_026712925.1 Nitrososphaerota archaeon | reverse complement strand
GCAAGCCAGATTGCGTCATACGTACAATATGCATATACTGTTGGCACTCTACCAAGCTCTTCTACTATTTTGTCATTTACCTTTTGGGTTATATCATTTCCAGATGCCGCAAATTGTAGAGTTGTGAAATCTGTGTCATAAGCAAACTGTAATCCTATTGGATCATCTACCAGACTTTGAACATTTGTACTTCCATCAGAGCCAAACCATTTCACACTACTTAGTACATCATGAGCTTCGGCTGACTGCATAAACTGTGTCACCTCTGCAAATGCTATAATCAAAATTCCTACCTTGTCAGCACCATACTGATCCACATATTCCTGAACTTGGCTTGCCAGTAAAGATGATGATGCAGAAAACTCTGGAGCTTCTGGGTTGTAACGAATGCCATCGCCTACCACGCCCTCAAAAGAGTTCTCAGTTGCCTCCTTTAGGCCATCTCCCCATGTGTCACCACGCCATACTGGAACCAATACCTCCATTCCGCGTGATGCCATAAGATTTGCTATAGCTGGACCTTGATTATTATCATCTGGTACGGTTCTGAAAATGTTATCTCCAGGTATTGCCAAAGATGGAGCTGTACTACCAAAACTAATTACCATCATATCATTTGCAGATGTATATCCAGAGATATTTCTCAAATTGGAACTTGTTGCAGGACCTATCACAATCTTTGCATTCTTTGCATGCATTGAAGTCACTTTATCTAGTGCTACAACGGGGTTTGTTTGAGAGTCTTCAATAACACCAGAAATGCTCCAGTTGCTACCCTTGTCTGCCAAATATTCATTAAAGTCAGCAATTGCAAGCTCTGCCGCTATACGGTCTTCTTCACCTTGACTTGCTAGATCACCTGTTAATGGCACTAGCACACCTACATTCACATTACCTTCAATACCAGACATCATGGTATCATCCATCATGCCAGGTTCATCCATCATGACATCGGTATCAGGTTCTGACATAAAGGAAATCGCCGCAGATACACCAATTGCTACTATAATTATCGGAATTATGATAATCGCTTTATTCATAGAAAAATTATGTAATGCGTGTATATAAAAGGATTTTTTTTTGACTCAATTACCCCATATTTCCACAAAAATTACCACCAAATACTGTTACCAAATACGGTTATCAACAAAATAGCAACACATGACAGCAAGATGCATTCAAAACCTACACTAACTGTATGATTGTAAAGCACAGTAGAAACTGCATATTCAAGAGTTGCCCATTATGAACACAACCTTAGATGATTATGATGATATTTTTAGTATTATATGATTTTCTTATAATCATACATGTTACTCGTGCCGTTAACCAAATTGCACACCACAACGTTCTGACCCTAAACCATGCATTCCAACCCCTAGCACATACTACACCACATGATCATTTTCAATCTTTGCCGTCATATCTTATAGTAGTATAATTAAAAGTGGCTCAAGATACATCATACCGACAAAGATGCTATTCCATCAAACATGTGTTTGACATTTTTCAAAATAGTTCTAATGGAATGATTTTGAAATTATACGGTTGTATATTTCTGCAAATTCAACAAACCAAGATATCATTATCAACTAAACCACTCTAGTGCCATCTATTTTATAGATGCATAAAAGCTATGATTTTACTGTACTAACTTTATGTGTAAAGGGTTATTCATCACATTATTTACTTTTGCTGTGAGAATGTTTTTGAGATGTTAATGATTGTGAGTACTGAATGTGTTTTGAACACAAGATACATATCCAATTTAATTTTTTTAGCAAGGTGTGATAAATATTTGATTTATTTTACAATTTTTTTGTAATTTAAAATTACCAATCTATAAACACATAACAGCAATGATATATCTTGATTCTGTAAAGATATGTTACAGTCTTGATTCGCAATATCATCATAACAGAACACACAAACATGGTTAAGGAGAATGGAAAATTGTAAGGTATGATTGTAAGATATTATGTTATGTAATCTTGTGAATACAAAAATGCAAATACTATAACAAGCCCTTCTAATTATAGCTCCAACAAAATCCTCATGCTTGCATGCGATATAACTAATACAAAATGTAACTGCTCACATTTGTACGCCTGTAAACACAAAACCAACATGCATTATTCTTCTATGCACAAACTATCTTGGAGCGTGAACAGACACTACAAAACAACAGGAATTATTCACACTGTTCACATCTTGATTTGAAAATCATCATGAAATAAATTAACAAAAATACATAAGTTGGCATTGTGATTAGTTCCACACTACATCTCAAAACTTAGAGTGCAGAATATACAAGTAGTTACATGACCATGATGCCTGCTCTGCATTTCAGCTAGGTTCAATTAAGATGTGCTAGAAACGCCAACTAGTGCCAAGAATCTTTGTTGTCAATGGCAAGATGTGTAACTCTATCGTGTGGCTAGTCAAACTAGGCTAGATGCGACTAGATGATATAGATGTAGAACCAAATTTTACTTTGATTCTCTCTGCCCAGTCAAACTAGGCGGTCCAGCTCATGCAGAACACAAGCATGGGGCACAAGCATGGGGCACAAGCATGGGGCACAAGCATGGAAGTCACGCGCATAACACCACATAGAACACATGGAATATAGCCCGCATCCTGCTTTAAATAGTGGTTTTTAGAGTCCCCGATATGGAGTATCGTACCAAATACCCCAAAACAGTCTCTTTTCTAGACGGTCCAAAACACAAAATTGACGTAGATGGTAGTGGTGTAGAGCAGTTACACATTGTAGTCAAAAAGAGCTTTGATGAACTTTTAAAGATATTTGTCTCAGAAGGATTTACCAAGGTAAAGTTTGAGCACAAGCAACCCGGGCAAATAGGAAGTGGATTGAATCTAAAACTAAAAAAGCCGTGGGAGATGCACGTAAGAATGGTGGACCTAAAAAAAGGGCTTATTGGGATTCATGCAGAAGTAGAGGTGTCAAGGGACTATTTGCAACACCTCTTTTCACAAAGAACGCCAGTAGTGTATGAAGTCGCCGAGATTCTCAGCAAATATCAAGTAGAGTACAAGCTGTGGCATGACAGGATAAAAAAAGATGTCCACGATATAATTGACAACTATAAGGTAAAGCTTGCAAACCCACTGCTTCCGGTGTTTGCGTGGAAACCCATGTTATTTGTAATTGGGACAATAGGTGCATTTTACGGATGGAAGTACCTTGATACCATTCTGTAATACCATTTAGTAATTATATAACGTTACAGTATTGTGCACTGCAATGTTGTCATAGTGATTTGTTCTAAACACGTACAATCTAAAATCATCAAAGGTTTCAATACTGTGTGCGGCAGTGTGATCATAATAATACGTCATGAAATCATCATAGTGTGAAATCACCATAGTATGAAATCATCATAATATGATATCAGGACAGCAGAGATCATAGCATGATATCATAGCATGATATCATAGCATGATACTATAGCATGATCATAAATGGTAAGTAACTATTCAAATTCCAAGATT
>JAPOPJ010000324.1 GCA_026712925.1 Nitrososphaerota archaeon | reverse complement strand
TGATAACTATACATGATAACTATACATGATAACTCCTAGATATGATACATCCGGCAAAACTCTCTTTTACTTGCTCAAACTAGTGCATGTGTAGTCAAATTTCAAGTATTTGTCCCAAATCAGCGATACACTAGCGTGATATTCAAATACCATAACTACATACTATACTTATGGTAAACCAAATATGTGTAGTATGTGGTATGATGTGTGTACATGTCCTGGCAGGTGGCATTAAATGACAGATGTTGCATATGTACTGATACAGTGTGATCTTGGCTCTGAGGAGAGCATAATTCAGCAAATAATGGAAATTCCAGAGGCAAAAGAAGTACGGGGTACGTACGGAATTTATGATGTTTTTTGTAAGGTAGAGTCAGATACTGATGGCACACTAGATAATGTCATTACAAATAGAATACGAAAGATTCCCAAAATACGCTCTACCATAACACTTCACTATATCCCATCTCAGGGTGGGAAATAGGTGCTTGAAAAACAATTTGATGCAAACGCGCTGTACAACAGAATAGTCCACTATTACATGGACAAAAAAGGATTCACAAAAGACAAGGCAAACTCTATTGCACAAACAGTTGTACTACGGGAGGCTAAAAGAAAGATGTGCAAAAACAAAGACTGTGGACATTTTTTGCATGATCACATGAGAAATTCTGAGACATGTCTAGTTTCTGATTGTGTCTGTGGTAGGTTTACCCGCTAAACTCATCGAGTGAGCACTCTTGAAGTGGTCGCGCACTAATTCCAATCTTTTGCAATGACTGTGCAAACTCGTTTACAAACCCGTGCACTGTATAGACTTGCTCTGCTCCTGATTCTACTACCATATCTACAAGTTCAGCAAAATCACAGTGGTCACTTAGCGGAAAGGAATAGTCTGCACTCCTGCCAAAGGAGAATTTAGTTGATTGTGCCCATCCACTAAACCCTATTGTTACTGCACCATATTTTGACTTCATCTCTGTTATGAACTTGTTTTTTGAGGACATTACCGGTGCTATCATGACCCACGGTTTTTTCTCAAGCAATCCCTTTTTTTGTGCCTCGATATGAGAGATGCCTTCTTTTAGCTGTACTCCAAGCTTTTGATGGAGAAGATTCATCTGCATTATAGAGTCGTGCAGGTATAGCGGCCCCCAGTGCCCAAAGAGCTGAGTCAGAGTCTGTGCTTTTCCAAGCTGGTATCCTAGCAGGATTACCGGCACACCTCTGCCATATAGATCTGCTATCACTTCATTTACACGTCTTTGTACCTCTTTGATTTTTGGAAACGAAAATTCTGGAAGTCCAAATGTACACTCTGTGATTAGTGTTTTACACTTTGGAATGCTTGCTCCACCAAGAAAGCCACGATTTCTGGTGCAAATATCCCCAGTGTAGAAAATCTCATCAAATAGCAGTCCCTTTGCTCCAAGTATGTGACCACTGTCATAAAGCTCAAAACCATCATACTCTTCTATGTGGTTTTTCATCCTGACTCCTCGATGTCCTGCAATCTCGGCAGTCTCTTTTGATGCTAGTATGGTTCCACCATCCCTTGAGGGAAGGTGATCAGTATGTGCGTGTGATACAAAATGAATGTTATTTGTATCTGCTTTTTTTGGATCCAAATAGACTTGCCTGCCATTTACATTGCACTGTATGCCGTTTTTTGTCATCAAAATGCTTGCCAATGTTAAAAGGGCAAATTGGATTTGATATAAATTGCAGGATTGATTCAGTGTTGACTAGTTGCTAAATTTGGGTATTTTAATTTCAGGTCGTGGAAGCAACATGGAGGCCATCCTAAAATCCATACAAAAGAAAAAGATACCTGCAAATCCTGCTATAGTTATTTCAAATAGACCTGATGCTAGGGGTTTGGATATAGCACAGAGGCTTGGTGTGAAGACAGAGATACTTGAGAGCAGGAATTTTGATGGGAATAGGAAGGAATATGATGAAAAGATTGCCAAAATTCTTGTAAAAAACAAGGTCACACAGAGAAACGGGCTTGTTTGCCTAGCAGGATTCATGAGGATAATCGGCCCGGAACTTGTCAGAAAATACAAAAACAGGATAATCAATATTCATCCTTCACTATTGCCGTCGTTTCCTGGTCTTGATGCGCAAAGGCAGGCACTAGAGTATGGTGCTAGATACACTGGATGCACCATTCATTTTGTAGATTCTGGTGTAGACTCTGGTCCCATAATACTACAAAAAACAGTAGAGATAAAAAAAACAGATACTGTAGAGGTACTCTCAAGGAGAATACTTGCAAAGGAGCACGTTGCATATCCTGAGGCAGTTAGACTGTTTGCATTAAAAAAGATCAAAGTCTCGGGACGAAGAATTACAATAGGTTAACCATGTGATATGCTGTGACTTTACATCTTACATCATATCATATTTGCCATACCTTACTTGCCATCCCAATCTCATACTTTCTAAATGCTGTGTGTCCGGAATGTGTACCTGATGTGCAGACATTTTAGAATATGCCTAAAAAAGACATATACTGTATGGAGAGTGTAACTGGAAATAACTGCTAGTGATGATTATTGGTACTGACCCTTGAACTTTGCAACATTGATTGTGGATTTTGGCATTTTGGGATTCATGTCTTCTAGGGTTTTTGTAATTATTTGTCCTACCAGCAGATTACGGTACCATTTTTTATCTCCCGGTATGACATACCACGGGGACCATGGTTTACTACACTTTTCTAGCATTTGTTCGTGAGCCTTTACATAATCGTTCCAAAATTTACGTTCCTCAAAATCTGCCTCGTCAACCTTCCAGTGCTTTAATGGATTTTCTAGTCTTTTGTACAGTCTTTTTCTCTGCTCTTCTTTGCTTATGTGCAAGAAGAGCTTTAGAACTCGTACTCCCTCATCTGTAAGCATCTTTTCAAAGTTGTTTATGTGCTCGTATCTTTTTGACCACTGTTTGGGAGGTACTAGGTTGTGAACTCTAACTACTAGTACATCTCCATAGTGGGATCGATTGAGTATTCCAATTTCCCCTCTTGCAGGTATGACCATGTGGACGCGCCATAAATAATCATGGTTTATCTCTACATCATTTGGGGCGCGAAATGATTTTACCTTGCACCCTTGGGGATTAAATCCATACATTACATCACGTATTGTCCCGTCTTTTCCACCTGCATCCATTGCCTGTAGTACAATTAGTAGTGCTTGCTTTTTTTCTGCATGAATCTTGTACTGCATGTCTGACATCTTTTGATGGATTATCTCCAATTCTGACTTTGCCTCCTCTTTTTGCAGTTTTCCATTATAACTGGTATCAAATTTTTTCAAGTTGACTTTGCTTCCTGGCTTGATGATGAATTTCTCAATATTTTGATTCAAGTAATATTTTATGAACCCACTATTAGATAATATTTTCGCAAGTATCCACACCTAGCATAAATTGAGCACAAATGTGGTGAAACTTTGACACTTTATTTGTAGATGTTGAGACTTTTGCTCAGATATGTGGGATGTTCTATATAGAAATTGCATAGTATTTTGACACCCTCTGACATGCTCCACGCTATTCACATTACAAAAATACAAGTGTCTTTTATGATCTTTAATCCTGCATAGATCTTGCTAATTCTGAGCATCAGTAACTGTTACCAATTTCAAGTAATGATCTGCATGCTGAATATACATAGAGCCAGTTGAACCTGCAGGGACTGATTCCCCATCAAATGTCAATATTGTGATATATGCATTTACATCCTCACCATCAATGGTTATTATACCACGCTTGCTTGGCGAGCCGTCAATTCCTGTAATGTTTCGTGGCTTGTCCTCCCCTG
>JAPOPJ010000159.1 GCA_026712925.1 Nitrososphaerota archaeon | reverse complement strand
TTTTGGTGCGTAGCAGTATGTGGTCATTCTTGCGGTGTTTGGCGTTATGGATATGGTTAAACTCCTTGACATCTTTTGTCCATCCAAGCTCCAAATTTGGGGAAGAATCAGTTGCTATGTATTCATATGGGTGTATAGATTGTTGAAAGATACCCCATCAAATTTTTTGCCGGTTATTAGCATGGCTCCCACAAGCTTCAGATCTGGTTCACCTTGTTGTATCTCTACACTCTTTATCTTTTTTGATTTTTCTACTCCAATGTCCTTGCCAAGCTCTTTAATCTTGAATATGAGAACATCGACATTTTTGTCGCGTTTATAGTCGGTAAAAAACCCCTTAAGTTTGTCTGTCCACGGTTTAGCATACCCGGAATCAAGAATTAGATCCACAGCTTCACCGTCATCAATTGAGATGTTTTCAGCATCAACTATCACGTTCTTTATTTCATCTGATATCTTACTAAATTCATTGGATACATTACCCGACTTTGTAGCATAATCATTTTTTTCACGTATGGCAATCCTTGACTTTTCGTCAATTTGTAGCAACAGCTCAAATGATTTTTGGTGATCAACGTTATCCATAGGCAAATGTGTGGGAGTATTAACAGCACATCTAATATCACGTATTGCGTCAAACTTGTCATCTGGAACATCTGCTTTTTGCGTCCTAAAGTTATACCTTACAAAGTAAATACGCCTGTTTGGTTTTTCTTGTAAGTATGCAAGTATTGCTCTATCTCCTTTCTCTTCATTCTTTCCAGTTCGTCTCCCCATCGGAATTTCCTGCATGAACTCTATACCTTTCTCTTTTACATATCGACTTATCTCGCTCATGGGGGTTGTTTGTGGCATGATGTCAGCCTCGCGCTCAAGGTCTTCAATCAATCCATTGGTACCTTCGCCAGACTTTGAAAGAACCTTGATCCGCCCCATTATGGTTCCATTATACTGTTTTTTGTTAGGTGTTTCCCCGAGTAGTTCTCCATCAAGTCCCACGGTTTCATTTGCCGTCTTTATCTTGCCTATCACTTTACCAACAAGCTTGAGTATCTTGTCAAGCTCCTCATCTGGAAAACAAGCCCTTGTATGTATTACCTTGAAGGTACTTGCGAGTCTGTCTATCCTCCCTGTTCTCTGAACTATCCTCATAGGATTCCACGGAAGATCATAGTTTATGACATAATTGCAGTCTTGTAGGTTCTGACCCTCTGATAGTACCTCAGTTGATACCAGTATGTCAATATCCTTTCCTTCAATCACATCACCCTCTGTCTGATTTGACTTGGGTGAGAATCGTTTTATAATCTCCATCCTCTTTTCAGGCTTTGTGTCCCCGGTAATACAGTCGATTGTTTTTCCATCAAACTCATCCTTCAGTACTTTTGTAATGTATCTGACTGTGGCAGCATATTCACTAAAGATAAGAACCTTACCACTCATGTCTCTCCGCCGTTTTAACGCATCATCCTCCTGTAATGACTCAATTACTTTGTCCAGCTTTTTGTCCCTTTTTACACCCTTAACCTTTCTGAGAAGTAGATTGAGCATCTCAAGATCCTGGCCAAGATGCTCGTTGATAAGTTTGATGTTGTATTTCTTTCCTATAGGTTCAGTCTCGATGACCTTAATC
>JAPOPJ010000308.1 GCA_026712925.1 Nitrososphaerota archaeon | reverse complement strand
CTGAACTGTATGATGAATATAGGAATAGTTTTAGAGAAAAAAGCATGTTTTACAAAACTTATAATCTTCAAGGAGTGGGGGACAAGGATCTCTCAAAAGTAGTGCTAGAAACTGCACTGAAATTAGTGACAGAAGGTGGAACCATATCCATGGTAGTACCATCACAAATTCTTTCATCTGTGGGTTCTAAAGACATTAGAAAAGAACTTTTAGAAAAAAACATCAGACAACTCTATGTTTTTGAAAATAAGAAAAATATTTTTCCAATTCATGCAAGTTATAGGTTTCTACTTTTAACTCTGAAAAATGAAAAGGGAACAGACAAATTTCCTGCGGGTTTCTATCTGCATCGTCTTGAATCCCTAGAAAATCAAGATATAGAAAAAGAAAAGTTTGGCACCCTATCGAAAAAAAACATCCTTAAAATGTCACCTACATGTGCAATTCCCGAGATATTGGGAGAAAGCTTGAAAATTTTGTTAAAGTTGGCTTCTAAAAACCCACTGGGGGGGGGAGGGTTGGAAGATGGTACGCAGGTATTATTATCAAGGGGATTTGACGTATCTAATGACGCAGATATTTTTACTAAAAATGGTTCTGGTTGGCCAGTTCATGAGGGAAAAACCATCCATCAGTACAATCACTCTTGGGACCTACCTGAATATACAATAAATTCTAGAAAAGGTCTAAAACGTGAAAGCACTAAAAAAGTATATGCAGAAAGCCTTGTAGAATTTTTTGATTCTTATAGACTAGTATTTCGTGATGTAACCGGTCCTAAGAACATGAGAACCGTTATCGCTACGATTATTCCACCTCAGACATTTCACACATATTCTTTACGATCAGTTGTACTGAAAAAAAATGGTATGAATACTATTGATGCTACTTACATCATTAACATTTTGTATTTGTGTGGAATTATGAACTCACTTACGTTTGATTATACAGCACGTGCAAATATTCAAATGCATTTATCAACTATAATCAACTCACTTCCAATTCCACATACAACTCCACACAAGAATGAAATTTCAACACTTGTGGCAAAAATGCTTGTTGGAACACCAGAATTTGCAGGACTTGCAGAACGAACACACATCGAGAACCATCCACTAACTGTGAAAGAGAGAATTGAAACCATGGCAAAAATTGATGCATTGGTTGCAATATCTTATGACTTGAAAGTTGAGGAATACCGAACAATCATAGACTCTTTTCCAGCATTTAAAAAAAATCCTAATTTCAAATATGGTGATGAAATTAATTGGAATAATCTTAACCTCAAAGAGTTTTATGGCGAAATGGCAGAAAGCGCCATGAAATTTTTTGTTGAGATAACGGAGAGTAAAAAATGACAGTAAATGAAATCCGTCAAGACATCATAGACAATAAAAATGGTTCTAACATGGGCGATATACTCAATTCAGTCATAGCAAATACTGACACATTTGATGTCTCTACAGGATACTTTGATGTGAAAGGGTATGATGTGCTCAGAAAAACACTAGAACAAAAGATTACAGACACAAAGTTTCACATGCGCCTCCTCATGGGAAAGGAAGCCATACTGACTGGTAAGGACTCATTTGAAAAGTATGCCATGGAATATGGACAAGATGTTGAGGATTCCTTATCACTCAAGTCCAGTATAGATGGAATAGAACTCACTAAAAATTCAAGACGTGGAATAACAGGTCTTATCAATTTGTTGAAAAGCGACAACGTTGAGGTCAAAATGAGTAAAAAAAGATTTAATCACTCAAAGTGCTATATTACAAAATCTGCCGCATTTATCGGCTCCAGCAACTTTACCGCTGCCGGAATGGCCGGAAACTATGAACTCAATGCAGGAATCTATTCACCGTTACTGATAAACCACACTCGTGATTGGTTTGATAGTATGTGGGAGTTGGGAAAGCCCACCAAGAAGGAACTGCT
>JAPOPJ010000176.1 GCA_026712925.1 Nitrososphaerota archaeon | reverse complement strand
GCAAAGTTTTCAAAAAATATCAAAATTGTTACCACAGCACACACACTTGATGATTCTGCCAGAGTCTTGGGATTATACCAAATAAAGAAAAAAAACAAACTTGTTGCATTCTCCATGGGAGGTATGGGGAGACTCTCAAGAGTGATGTGCCTATACCTAGGAAGCCCGTTTACGTATGCGTCTCTTGGCAGGCCGGTAGCCGCAGGTCAGTTCCGCATTGATGAGCTACAAAAAATGCAAAACATGAATCAGATAGGGCATACAGGTAGGATAGCAAAATGACAAAGACCTATGCTGTTGTAGGGGATCCAATTGATCACTCTTTATCTCCAAATATACACACAGCTGCTTTCAAGGCACTAAACATGGACTGTGTGTATATAGCATGCAAAATTCTAAAAGATGACCTAGATGCTAGCCTTGGTGCATTAAAAGAAATTCAAATATCTGGCTTTAATGTTACCATCCCACACAAAATATCCATTATGAAATATCTTGATGAAACTGACGAATCTTGCAGTGTGATTGGAGCGGCAAATACAATTGTCATCAATGATGATAAAACGCTAAGGGGATATAATACTGACATGGATGGGTTTTTAGAACCATTCAAAAAGAAAAATCTGCCAATCAAAGACTCTAATGTATTGCTTTTAGGCGCCGGTGGTGCTGCAAGGGCAATAGTTGCAGCATTTGCAAAGGAATGTGCTGGACACATATCTATAGCAAACAGAAATATTGCAAACGCAGAATCACTCTCAGAGTTTTCTAAAACTCTTGGATTAAAAGCTACACCTTTTCTGCTAGATGATGTGAAAGATTCGGCAAAAGAGTATAACATCATTGTAAATGCCACTCCTATAGGATTAAAAAACGAGCCTAGTCCTATATCATTTGAAGGTATTGGCAAAGATACTATTGTGTATGATATAGTGTATCTTCCAATGAATACAGATTTTATCTGGCAGGCAAGAGAAAAAAAGGCCACCATTATTTATGGATATGAAATGCTTTTGGGGCAAGCGTGCAGGTCCTTTGAGATATGGCATGATATGGTTGCACCATATAATGCTATGAAGCGTTCACTTTTGGGAGGTGTGTAATTGAAAGTCTGTGCTACTGTTCATGGTGCTGTATCTATTGTCAATGCAATTGCAACAAGAAAGGGGGCTACATTAGGAATTGGGCTTGAGGTAAATGTTACAGCAGAGTCCATACCAGGGCGTGGCATATCTATACACTCTGAGAATAAGAGTTTGAGTTCTAGATTGATAAAAAATACAGTAGAGATGATAGTCCCAAGACGAACACTAGAGTCGTGCAAAATCCGTCTTGTACTAGACTCTGAAATTCCTACCGGGTATGGGTTGAAGAGCTCTAGTGCTATATCATCTGCTGTTGCACTGGCATGTGCCAAAATATTTCACCCCAAACTCACAGACCGGCAAATCATTCTAGCTGGAGTACGTGCATCAATATCCTCCAAGGTAAGTATTACAGGGGCATATGATGATGCGTGTTCTTGTTATTATGGTGGGTTTAATGTGACAGATAATGCAGAAAAAAAAAGACACATTCATGAGCGTGCACCATCAGGACTCTGTGCGGTAATATTTGTGCCAAGAAATAGAAAGCGTGGGAACTTGAAAAAACTCAAAAACCTATCTGCTGTTTTTGAAAATGCATGGAAGTCTGCTATATCCTCAAAGTACTGGGAAGCCATGACAATAAATGGTCTTGCTACTGCTACTATACTAAACTCGGATCCCATGTTAGTTGCAAAATTACTAGAAGCAGGTGCGTATGGTGCATCTGTATCTGGGAATGGGCCAGCAATTGCAGCAATAACAAAGAAAAATAACGAATCTGCAATTAAAAAAATATTTGATGGTCTTGAAGGGCGTGTAATTGTTTCTAGAATAAATAACAAGGAGGCTAGCGTTCGTGAAGTGTAGGGTTGCAAAGTCTGTCATATCTGGTGAGATGATGTGCCCGCCAAACAAGAGCTATACCCACAGAGCCATATTTCTTGCATCGATGGCTGGTCAAAATAGTAAAGTAGAAAATGTTCTATTCTCGGCAGATACTGATGCTACAATTCAAGCATGCAAAAACTTTGGTGCCAAATTATTACAAGATGGTTCTGCAATAACTGTGATAGAGCCCATTAGGACTGTAGGTATGGTGCCACAAATTGATGCTGCAAACTCTGGAACTACTATAAGAATTGCCACATGCATTGCAGGTCTTTTTGAGAGCAAAATTACACTCACAGGGGATCAGAGTTTACAAAAGCGTCCCATGCAACCACTCCTTGATGCACTAGAAGAGATTGGTGCAAAATGCACCTCAGAGAATGGCATGCCTCCTGTTAGCGTGACTGGTAAGATAAAGGGCGGCAATGTCACTATACCTGGAAATCTTTCCAGTCAATTCATCTCTGCATTATTCCTGTGCGCACCACTTACAGAAAGTGGGATTAATTTATCCATCAAGGGGAATTTGGTCTCAAAGCCATATCTTGATGCTACAATATCTGCCATGAGAAAGTTTGGCGTTTCGGTTCAGACTCTAATCCCATACAAAAAATACATCATTCTACCGCAGGTTTACAGGCCTGAAACATTTCATGTGCCTGTTGATTTTTCTAGTCTAGCACTACTCCTTTCTGCATCTGTTTTAACCGGGAGAGATGTTTCAATAAGTGCAAGCATGGGGAGTTTGCCGCAAGGTGATGAAGTCTTTATAGATATTTTAGAGCAGCTTGGAGCAAGCGTATCTATTGGTAGTACGAGGATTTCTGTGACAGCGCCTGAAAAGCTGGGCGGTGGGAGATTTGATCTTAGTAACTCACCTGATCTATTACCTGCACTAGCAGTACTTGGACTAAAGGCATCTGAACCAATTGAAATCTTTAACGTACAACATGCACGACTAAAAGAAACTGACAGAATATCAATACTTTACAGAGAGCTAACAAAGCTTGGAATGACAATACATGAAAGAGACGATGGGTTGATTTTGGAGCCTCCCGGAAGGCTTTGCGGTGCAGAACTAGACCCAGAAAAAGATCACAGACTCTTCATGGCATTTTGTATAGCAGGGATGTTTGTAGGTGATTGCACGGTAAGGGATCCTGATTCTGTAGTGGTGTCATACCCTAGTTTTGTAGATGATATGAATAAAGCTGGTGCAAAAATCACAGTCATGTGATGTTGTAAAGTTTTTGATGCTAGGATGTGTACTCTGCTAGGACATCATGCTAGGACATCATGCTAGGACATCATGCTAGGACATCATGCTAGGACATCATGCTAGGACATCATGCTAGGACATCATGCTAGGACATCATGCTAGGACATCATGCTAGGACATCATGCTAG
>JAPOPJ010000323.1 GCA_026712925.1 Nitrososphaerota archaeon | reverse complement strand
TAGTGGTTTTTTGATAACTGCAAATATTTTCTGAAGTATTCTGACTATTCTGTTTTAGTTGGTGAGGGTATTTAGTACACAGTAGTGAAGACTGATCTCAAATGTACCAAATACAAACATCCAGCCATTAGACTTTGAGATTCGTTTCATTTCATTGTACATGGGTATAGTGATGTGTTGCTCAAAATCACACTGTGTGATATTGTATGGCGGGTCTGTTAAAATCAAAGCTACAGATTCACTAAACATTCTTGATATGGCATCTATACAGTTTTCATTATACACTTGATTTAGCATGATTGCCTAGAAATGATTCTTGTCTGGTACTGTTTCATTTCTTTAGAAAAATTACACACTTTACAACAATACCGTTGTCTTTTTTAGAATCTTCCATGATTCCACATAGTATGTGAGATACATTGCTCCATCACAGTTGGGACATCTTACTGAAACGCTATCATATTGGTAATATATTAGAAAGTTATTAAGGAAATGATATGTTGGAATGATATGATGAAATGATTCCTATACATCTTTATTCCACAGATCTAGCGGAAACATACCATTTGACATTTTGGCATTTTGTATTATCTTGATATCTTGTAAGGTCTTTATCTTGTGACAATTCTCACATAAGACTTGAAGATTTTTCTCATCCCAAAAGTCACCTCCGGCAGCATGTGGTGTTATGTGATCCACATGCAATAGCAGATACGGATTCAGACTGCTATTCCCATGTATGCCAGATTTGCCACATTTGACACACTTTGCAGAATCACGTTTGATTATCCATAGTCTGACCTGAGACCACATGGGACAGATATTTTCAAACCACCAATCAGTATGTGTTTTGCAACAATATTTCCGCATGCCCTTTTGCCACAATTCTTTAGGTTTTCCACACCAGCAATGATTATGATACCTGTTAATTGCCATCCAAAGTGGAGGAGTACGCCGGCTACGCCTTGGATCCTCCCAAGTATGGTCAGTTCTGTATTTTCCAGTCACTATTTATGATATGGCATGGTATGATTTTTCTTTTCTAATATTTGAGGGATTTTGCAGTGTTTTTTGTATCATTTCACACCATATCAGGACACCATTTCACACCATATCAGGACCCATATCATTTCACACCATATCAGGACCCATATCATTTCACACCATATCAGGACCCATATCATTTCACACCATATCAGGACTCACACCATTTCATAATACTTGCAATGAATGTGTAAGTATATCTACAACCACAGTCTTCACTACTGTGTACTGAAAACACTCATCAATTAAAACAGAATAGTCAGAATGCTTCAGAAAAGATTTGCAAGTTAGCAAAAAGTTCCATACAACAGCGTGATTGTATGGCACAGTAGTGAAGACTGTTTAAGGCTCTCCCACAAACTTGATGCTTTTGGTAAATACTTCGCATTCTAATAAAACCAATACAACACTCTGACATATCAAAACTCGTTTTGTAGAAACTGTACCATCACATTTCAAGGATGTGATCAGATATTATAACATCATCATTAGAGAATTAAATTTGAAAAGTCTCGAGTTTGTGGAAGAACTGTATCGAAAAAATTATTAGTAACTAGTACTCTACCAAGATACTATGAAAGCTAAACCAAGTGTTTCACACTCTGGAAAGTTGGGGGGCCTTCGGGCCCATTCTTTCCAATGTGCGGAACCGAAAAAAAATACAAAATCTAGGCACGAAATTGGCATAAAGCGAGACCGTCCCGACTCAGGCTCTACAAAGTCTGGGACTGAGGGGGTTATAAGCAAACACCGGATTACAATTTTGCAAAACATGACAAAAAAGACCCCTAGTCAACTATTATCTTCTG
>JAPOPJ010000217.1 GCA_026712925.1 Nitrososphaerota archaeon | reverse complement strand
GATATTGCGAAAAAATCATCGATACAATTTTCAGGCGCTTAAAATCCGATACTAGCATAAATGACATTCTTGCAGAGATTCCAGAGGAATACAGACAAACCACATAGGGTAATTGTCAATACGTATCTGTTCATGTTCCAAGATAGTTTGTACATGATTGGGGAAGAATGCATGTTGATTTTGTGTTTACAGGAGTATGGATGTGAACAGTTATTCCCAAAGATTGATGGTAAAGATTGATTTATCTATAATTAATATAGAACATGATAGCATGATTTACAGTGTTAAAGAAAGACAAAATTAAGGCGCAAATGAATCAGGGTGATGTTTTAGAGTTCAAAAATGAATGGATCGCCATAATACGATTCAAGCCTGGTCAAGAAGTCGAATTTATACAAACCTTTGAAAAATTGACCTCCGAACTATACACACTTAGAGCTAGTGAATCAATCGGTAAAACAACCAAATTCTTCTTTCAACGTATTTACCCTACCGATCTGGATGGATTGGCGAGGATGCCATAGAATAGGAATGTTAGTATTCATACATCTTGGAGCCGTAAGATACTACACGCCATGTAAAGAGCAAATTTACACCAGAAGAATAGTACAGTTTGTACCAGAATCAATCTAGTATATCCACAGCAGAACCGTACCACAAACACAACATCTACTAGACATTTCATACGTGAAGATAGGCATTCATGGATGTAGGCAAGGCGGATCTGAATTACGAGAAAACCGACCCATTCAAGGCATACAAGAAAACAATCTGTTCAAGAAAATAATAGGCAATCTGACCATAATGATACACAAATGAGGGATACTTTGAAAACGTGCAAAAATCGTTTTTATTTTATGGTATTTAGATCACTATACGTGCAGTAGAAAAAATGAGGTCAAGGTTAATCACATTTTTTTAATTGCAAGGTTGTAGTTTTCAACAATTTTGCATACTTGTGAGTTGGATCAAACTTGACATACATCCTAGCTGCTGCATTTATGCCTTCACCCAATCTTTCTTTGGTTTTTGCAAAGACAGATACTTTCTTGTTTTGGTCCCAGGTTGCAATGTACCCGTCAGGGGTTTGCTTTATTGTATATGTGAGGGTAGGTGTATTCATGTAGTTTCGTCTGGAGGGTTGTTAGATAAATGTGTTTAAAGCATCATTTAATCGAAACAGATCAATTAGGGCTCGCCAGAAAGCCTTCTTGCATAACCAAAAAAAATCTCCTGTGTCATTTGTCTCCTGTAATAAACACGATTGAAAATGAATCATAAAGTGGTAATCTTGTTCATAAATTTATAAAAATGGGTGATTAACTGTGATGATCACTACGAGATGGTCGGATGATTTGGACACCGCGACAGCGTCTAGCCTTATCGTCCACAGTTGTATCGTGATAGAATAAATTCTCGTCGTTGTGAACTGTTTCAGTCTTTGCCATACTATCAATAGGCCACTCTGACTGATAGAGCGTAAACTCAAATGTGCGGATCAGAACAGAGTTAGATGCTACAAGATATCTCTCCAACTGTTGCCATTTGAATGTCACGAGATCCAAATCAGGGGTGTCATTATCATGCGTGACTGAAACTATGTCCTCCCAGGCT
>JAPOPJ010000321.1 GCA_026712925.1 Nitrososphaerota archaeon | reverse complement strand
GCCCACTAGTTGATACTGACTTTACAAAAAAAATGGTCCGAAATGTTGCAAGGTATGTGGGATTATCAGTACATGATAGACCATCTAATTCATGTCTTGCATCTAGAATCCCCTGGGGGCAGAGAGTCACCTCAGAGAGACTTGTTAGAATAGAACTTGGCGAAAACCTCGTGCGGCAACTCACAGGAATACGCCAAGTACGTGTACGGGATATTAGTGGTGCGGCTAGAATAGAAGTTGAGACACAACACATACCATTACTATGTGATGGGCTAGATGAGATTACTACAAAATTGAAAGCCTTTGGATTCTCATCAGTTAGTATAGATCAAAGTGGGTACCGCCCGGGAAAAATCAACGTGGTTGGGGATTGATATATCTAGATAATGCGGCATCTACCCAAATTCATGATGATGTCTTTGAGTCCATGATTCCATACATGAGGGAGCAGTACGGGAATCCGTCATCAATTCATCGCCGAGGCAGATATGCCAGAAAAGCAGTAGAGTTGGCAAGAAAACAGATTGCCTCACTTGTAAATGCAAATAGCTCTGAGATATTGTTAACTTCTGGTGGAACAGAGTCAAATAATATGGCACTTTTTGGTGCCACTATTAACTCGCCACATTCTCATATAATCACTTCTTCTATTGAGCATGATGCAATACTAGAACCATGCCGTATTTTAGAAGATGCAGGTTTTGATGTTACATATCTCCCAGTTGATAGATTTGGAACAGTTGATATATCAAAACTAGAGAGTTCAATATCTGAGAAAACCAAACTAGTTTCTATCATGTATGCTAATAATGAGGTAGGTACTATCGAGCCAATCTTTGAGATTGCAAAAATTTGCCGGGAGAAAAATATACTATTTCATAGTGATGCCGTGCAGGCTGTGGGCAAAATCTCTCTAGATGTAAAAAAAATCCCCATTGACATGCTTTCAATATCATCTCATAAACTCAATGGGCCCAAGGGTGTAGGCGCACTATACATCCGGAAAGGTACTTTACTTAGCCCTGTGATTTATGGTGGCGGGCAGGAGCGTGGACTCCGCTCTGGTACTGAGAATGTAGCAGGAATTGTAGGGTTTGGAAAAGCATGCGATATTGCCCGAGAAACAATACACCACAACTTGCAAAATATGAAAAATTTGAGGGATTATATGGTGACAAAGATAACTAGTGAAATTCCACATACCTCACTTAATGGGCACCCTGAGAATCGATTACCAAACAATGCACACATGACGTTTCTAGGTGTAAATGGTGAGGATCTTATCATAAAGCTTGATGAATATGATATTCATGCATCAACTGGTTCGGCATGTTCTGTACACACGCAAAAGGCCTCACATGTCCTAAAGTCTATGGGATTCTCACATGAGCAGATAACTGGATCGCTTCGTCTCACACTTGGGATATTTAATGATATGAAACAGGTAGATGAGGTAGTATGTGTGCTGAAAAAAGTAGTTGCTGAACTTCGTGCAGTCTCACCGTTTAGAGAAAAATACTCTTTTGCAGAAAATGCGTGATATTCTCTAGTCTGCCCGGGTATCTCTGGCATACATCTTGACGGTTTGGCATGTGGTGTCATATCACTGAAGTCTATTATATGCTAATTCTCATTCGAGTATTTTTAGTCAAAAGTATTATTGCAGTTATAGTTACTGCTAGAACTATTACTGCCATTGCCCCAAATTCTGGAATTACCCATG
This sequence comes from Nitrososphaerota archaeon, assembly GCA_026712925.1. Classification (GTDB taxonomy): domain Archaea; phylum Thermoproteota; class Nitrososphaeria; order Nitrososphaerales; family Nitrosopumilaceae; genus JAPOPJ01. The sequence continues at coordinate 3,172 of JAPOPJ010000321.1, read as the reverse complement.
TCCCGATAATCATAATCTCAGAGTCATCTACCTCAAAATCTATCATGACAAATCTTGAATCAGAATCACGCGTTGACTCTGTATATGGAACTTGACTCCCATCAATTAGTATGATAAATATTTCATCGCTTTGGTTGCTTTGCTTTGCGTCAATTGCGTCTCTGGGCATATCAAGTGATATGCTTCCTTTACTTGTAGGCTCGATTGTTACTACAAGGGCTAGATTTCTCTCATCTATCTGCATGTTTTTTACAGTGCCGCCCCTTATGGTATACTCTACATCAAATGTACCAGAACTCCCAGCACCAACCTCAAAACTATCTGTTGTTTCAGGTGCTACTACTATTGGAAAATAATCAAAGCGTGTCTCTACACTTTCCTCACCGTATGATGCTACTATCAGATATTCACCTTCTTTGGACCATTGATCTCCACTTGCATTGATTATGTGTGAATAGCTTCCATCTTGAGCAACTGGTAGTTGTGCTACTTCTACTAGGCGGTCTTCTGCTATGATTTTTAGCGTTACTGGTGTTCCTGCAATTACTGTGGATACTTGTCCTGAAATTACTATTGAATCGCCTTCGACATACGTGCTGTCGTTTGTCTCAATTATAATCAAAGACTCAGACTGAGAAAATGCAGCAGCTGGGACTGCTAGTGCTAAAACAAACATACAGTAAAGAATTTTTTTATCCACATGTTGGATCTTGCACATTTGTATATTTCCTTTACTATTTTGTAATGCTTGCCGTTCCTTTACCGTGTATTGTCATTAATGCCTCTAGTATCTGATATGGAGTGTTGATATGGTGTGATATTTTGGCGTGTCTCTGGAACTTTTGTTCTGCTAGGGATTTCTAGCTATAATACACAAATAAAAAATGAAAAAATGAAAAAAGATGTGATTTTAGTATCTTGGCATGATGCTAAGTCTTGATCTTGCAGATATGGCAATTATTGATATGATTGCGACTGCTAGAATCATGGCTGCAATGGTGCCAAACTCTGGAATTACCCAAGTGCCAAAGATCTCAATCTTGTTTGTGCCTGCTGGGAACATTATTGTGACGCTGTCGTTATTGATTTCAACATCATCCCATTCTTGGTTGTCAACCATCACCAAAAAGACACCTTTTATGATGGACTGGGGCGTGTCTATTGTCAACACTCCATCGTCACTTGCATTGATATTGATAACAATTGCATTGTCATCCATGTTGATGCTTGCGCTGGTTACGGTTCCTCCTGAAATGCTAAACGGCACACAACTTGATGCTTCTGGAGTCTCTACAGTTAGGCAATCATCGCTTGGCATCGGGCGTGTTGGGACATATTCGATCCCGCCTGATAGCTGGACTAGTACCTTGTTGCTTCTTTCAGCACTTCCGTAGTTGACTTTGATGATGTATGTTCCGTCATACTTCCACAGGTCTCCTGCTGTGCTAATCATCGTTTCAAAACTGCCGTCACGATTGACTTGTAATTGGTCAACCGTTACGATAGAGTTCAACGGATTGGTCACAGTCAGCGTTACTGGAAATTGAGTAGACACGTTTGCCACATTACCTTTCACTTTGATCGTACTGTTGTGTTCATATGTAGTTCTGTCAGTCCAGACTGAAATTGGGACACCCTTGAGCATCATCTGGTCTGCTCCTTTCATACTGCCATCATTCATACCTTGGTATGATTCTCCTGCATAGGCTGATGACATGGTTAAAGTACCGACTAGAGTCAAAACGGCTAGTAGCGCGAGTGACATATGACTGTTCATCTTGATTGCGTTTTATAGCAATCTCTATTTATGTATATTTAAAAAGGGGTTGAAATGGAATCTGACGACATTTCATACTGTGGCAAGTAGAGAGTCAGTCAATTTTGATGCAAATGCCCATTTGTGGTGTTTCTGATGTCTTTGGGTGCTAAAGGCAGGTATTGCAAATCTGTCCATACCAATTTGTGCAAATACCCAAAGGATTCTACATCTAGATATTTTGTTGCGATCTTGTTTAAATCACACTGCATAACAAAAGGGATCTACATACAGTTGTAGAGAGGTGCGTTATATTTGTAGTAAATTTTGTGGATACAAAATATTATACCTAGCAAGGGTGGTGTTTTCTGACCCTGTTGATTCGACGGTGGAACTCCCAAGATTTTTGGGATTCGGGGCCTAGCAAGGGTGGTGTTTTCTGACCCTGTTGATTCTTGATGTGCCATGCGGTTTCACCATGTCATTTTACCATGTCATTTTTGTGTGGTATTACATGCCATTTAATCATACATGCAGTTGCTGGATGTTCTAATATCTGGCATTATTCCCCTGTGCCATTTCCATGTACAATCCCCCTGTACCATTTCATGTATGCTTGATGTCAATATTACGTGTATGACAAATGTAAAAAAATGATGCTGTTTGTTTGTGTATTATGTGTAATCCAAAAATAATATGCCTAAAAAATATAAATCCAAATGTATGGTATTTCTCACAACGTCACAAAAGACACGCGAGATATGATGTACTTCTAACAGATGTTGTGGCAAGTTGTTGCATGTTGGAAATAATTGCAGTACCTGTGGTGATAGAATTATTATCTATTGGATTTTTTTTGCGTATCACATACTATCTCTATATCATGACAAACATTTTGTAAAATTAAACATGGATATCATTGTGAAATACACTGCATGTCTTTGTGTCACTGTATTACATTCTACTGAAAACCAAAATACAACTCTTACATTTACATCATCAAATCATAGAGACAACATGGTGTAGTATTATACAATGTGGTATTACATGATGGTATCGCCCGATGGTATGTCAGGATAATATTTCGTACTATAACACCACATGGTGCTATTTTATGTCGTAACATTACGTGATAATATCGTGTGTTAACACTACGTGTTAACACTACATGATATTACTATATGGTGATATCGTATCACATACAAACACGTACTGCATGAGTGCATCTTATCACTAATCTGAATTTTACAACATGTATGAATATGAAATAAAGTATTAAAAAAAGATGCGAATTTAGTATCTTGGCATGATGCTGAGTCTTGATCTTGCAGATATGGCAATTATTGATATGATTGCGACTGCTAGAATCATGGCTGCTATAGTGCCAAACTCTGGAACTATTACGCCGTCCTCGAT
>JAPOPJ010000316.1 GCA_026712925.1 Nitrososphaerota archaeon | reverse complement strand
GCCATGCTGTTATATCTGTAATCCCCAAAGTGAGCAGAATTAGACCATACATCACTGGAGTCATTGCGCGAGGAGGTAAAATGAATGGCAAACTACTCTCAGAACTCATTTCTATGCAGGAGGATTTGCACTTTGGTATATGCAGGAGGCGGAAAAAATCATCCATAGGTATTCATGACCTTGCAGGTGTGACATTCCCACTAAAATACACCACTGCAAAACGTAGCCACCGATTTGTACCGCTAAATTCTGATAATTCCCTTGATGTCTCGCAGATTCTCAGTGATACTGATGTGGGAAGAAATTATGGTGATATGTTGAAAGGTTTTGAGGATGTGCCCATATTACTTGATGCAAATGGAGATACGATATCATTTCCTCCTATAATTAATGCATCATCAACTACTGTTACTACTAGTACTAGAGATATCTTTGTAGAGGTTACCGGGATTAACAGAGATGGTATAGAAAATGTGCTTTCTGTAATTTCTATAACATTACAGAGCGCAGGGTTTACACTAGAGTCTGTAAATGTGTCTGGTGCAAAAAATGCCACACCAAAACTTGCACCAAGAATCATACCACTTAATCATACTCTTGTAGCAGAATCACTTGGATTAAACATGACCCCTAGGGAAATAGTCACATCTTTGCGCAAGTCTAGGTTGGATGCAACTGTGAATGGTGATGTGATAAAATGTGTAATTCCACCATATAGATTTGACATATTTGGAGCAATGGATCTTGTAGAGGAAGTAGCGCTTGGATATGGAATTGAAAATATCACACCGCAACTTTTGCCACCGCAGGTGTTGGGTAATTTTGATGCATCCTCTGAGGTATTGAGGGAGTTGGAAATTTTAATGGTCGGGCTAGGATATACCGAAGCACTCAATTCCACCCTTACAAGTAATGATGTGTATAATTCCATGTTAGGTGGGAAAAAAGTAAAACCAATATCTGTGCTTGATTCAAAGAGTGCAGAGCACACATTACTGCGAAATTTTATACTGCCCGGACTAGTTGAGAATCTATCAAGGAATATTCATGCACAATACCCGCAGAAATTATTTGAGACTGGGACTGTATTTCATGGTGTGGCAGAGGAGATAAATCTTGCATGTATAAGTGCGCACAAAAACGCAGGCTTTACTGAGATAAAATCCGTATTATGCTCACTACTTGAAACTGGCTTTGGAATTGACATTCAAACTAGGGCTACAAAAAATCCCATGTTTGAGGATGGCAGAACAGCTGCCATACTAGCGGGGAAACAAAAGGTAGGTGTAATTGGTGAGATTAATTCAGCAGTGCTTACAGGTAAGAGGATACGAGTTCCGGTATCTGGCTTTGAATTATCATTGTCTGGATTAATATTTGACTAAATCCAAAACCAAGTGCCCAAGAGCAGGCATGCAGACGGATCGGAATGATGTCGATCGTAACGATGCCAGTGATTTTCGATTCACCCAGGCGTGCTACAATACGGGCAACCCCGGTTAAAGAACTATGGGAGGTTTTGGCTAAATACCTGTGAGCTTGTGCGAGTCAGAACCGGGGAACACTTGAGATTTTTGAAAAGCACTGCTACATCTTGACATGATGTGGTTTTGATGTGATATGATCTTGTTGTGCCGTGATTTTTTTTGTAGTGATGATGTCTTGACATGATGTAGTTTTACTATGTGGCATCTTGATAGATATGCCATCGTAGATGGAGAATCAACACATGTTACATCATGTACAAGCTAGCAGGATGTGGATGATTATGCTTGTGTTGATTCCTAATAAACTAATTCATTTCATACACTGGTGGCATTTTACAGGTGTATAACTCCGTACTGGTGATACTTTGAAAGTTTGCACATGTGCCTTGACAGGCATAGAACTTTACTTGCTTGTACTGTAGGCATCAAGACCTGTCTTTTTAGGCTTCCAGTTCTTTGACTCAAACTCTTTTGGAAGTTGCAAAACAAGCCTGTCTGATTCCACTCCTATATACACTAGTCTTTCTATTAGTGGGATTACATCTATATCTGTGGCATCGTTTACAATTCCACTGCTTTTGTCATTATGTATCTTGTAGCGATCGATTGCCCAATCTATGGGGGTGCGACCGTTGATTCTGTATTTGATATTTGGAATATTCTCAAATACTATATTACCATCTACTATGAGTACGGATTTGTCCATAATGGTTTTTTCACCATCTTTCTTTTTAGCAAATGACATCTTTATGAATTTTTTTGGATTGTATTTTGGCTTTCCTAGATTATGTCTCTTACAGGTTTCCCAAGATAGATGCAAATCTGCTAATTTTTTTCCAATCTTTGAGAATGTCCAAAAGTCAGGTGCCATGGGAATGTGTGGGAGTACTTTTGAGAGGTTGTTTGCGTATTTTTCTTTGTATCTAGTGTGATGAAGTAATCCGTAGATGTAGTAGAATATGTCAATCTTGGAGATTTTTTTATTTTTGTAGTGTGTTTTGTACTCTTCTAAGGTATAGTTTGTGATGTTGTCTTTTCTTGTGTTGTTTTCATATGCATATAGTGGAAAGCATCGGTTTTGGGCTATGATGTGCAAGTCGGGGATTTTGTCAGTTACAAGTGTGGAGAAATTTTCACTCACTCCCTTATATGGTACGCAGATTAAAAGATTTTTAGAATTTGGTTTGGGGAAGAACTTAGAAGTTCTGTTCTGAGCGTTGTTGAATGTTTTATCAAAATAAAAATATTGTTTGAAGAATGGTCTGTATAATGCAACTCTAATTTTTGATTTACTAAATGTTGGTTTTCCAAATCGTTGTAATTTTTCAGATAAATCACCACTCCATTTACCACGTTGTGGGTCAATCGGATTGGGGCGTTTTGATATGTACTTAATACAATATTCAACATGACGTTTCATATTTTTAGACAACATTTTAACTGATGAGTTATACACCCAAGCATCACGACTTGTGTTAACACCTCCAGAATATTTTTCAAATACTGCGTTTCCTTTTCCTGCTTTCAAGCCCTTGCTTCCCATTGGAAGATAGTTTTCAAACTCGTCACTTCTATGATCTAGCCAGTCATGATGTTTGTCGGGTTCAATTTCCTGCCAGTCTTTTATATTTTCAATCGAACCTAATTTTTTTATCTCTAGACGTTTATCAGGACCGCTGTACTCTGTTTTTGTTAGTGCTCTGTAATGTATTGTATGTTTCTTCTTGTCGGGATTTTTGACTAAGATGATGATTGCTATCTGGGTGGTAGTGCCACCGGCACTGACTCCTGGGTATTCAAAGACGTTTCTCCCATGTCCTTCCAAACCCTTCTTACCTAATAAATCAAAAACCCACACATCTGTAAACTCTTCTTTCAGACATGCGCGTATTCCGGCAGCCGTATCAGATCGTATAAAGCTAGCATTGGTCACAAATCCTATCACTCCCGAGTCACCTATTCGGTCTGATGCCCAGCGGATTGAGCGGACGTAGGAGTCGTATATGGATCTGACAAGTCCAAATTTTGGATTAATTTCTCTTAGCTTTTTGAGATACGTGTTTTTAATTCTATCATCGATAACAGGATATTTTAAATTCTTATTCATATGGTTAGAGTCCTTTTGTCCAGCAGAATATGGTGGATTTGAGATCACTACGGTTATGTTTGATGCACGTTGTTTTTCAATACGTTTTTGTGTTTCAGTAAATAATCCCTCATTCCATTCATCATCAATTTTTTTTGCATGGAATGTGTCAGTTAAGGTTATGCCACCAAATGGCATATACTGGTTATATCTTTCAAAGAATGTAGATTCGCAGTTTATGGCGGCAATATAATATGCCAGTAGTACAATTTCATTGGCAAACAGACTGTTTTTGTATTTGTGCTCCAAGTCACGATCTTTTATCAAATTTAGTTCCTTACTCATCAACCGTGTGATGAAACTACCTGTCCCGGTAAATGGATCAATCACGTTTACATTGCGTGCAGACAATCCCCTGCCAAAGTTTTCACGCATTGCATAATCAACACTTTTCAGAATGAAATCAACTATTTCTATTGGCGTGTAAACAATACCTAGGCGTTCTGCTGTCTTTTTGAAAGCGTTATTGAAAAACTTGTCATACAACTGGTGTATGACCTTTTGTCTGGCTTCGTGGGTTTGTATGCTGGACACTTTGGCATCTATATCATTGTAAAACTTTTCCAAGTCTTCCATTTCTGCCTTTAGTCCTTTGGTAGCCAATGATTCCAATATGCGATTCATAGTCTTTGATATGGGGTTATGTTCTGTAAAATTCTCTTTTTTGAATAATGCATCAAAAACTCGTTCCATAACCATGTGCTGAGACAGCATATCCACGGCATCATCGTGTGATATTGCATCATTGATGATCTTTTTCAAGCCTGCATGAAAACCGTCTAATTCTGAGCGTATCTTTTTGTTTGATTCGTATAGTTCATTTATTCGGCTGGTAGACCTGCTTACTATGTTGGCTACATCGTCTGCCCAATTCTCTAGATAGCGTCTATCACTTATTTTTTCAACAATTTTACTTTGTATGAGGTGAGTTGGAATGTCCATGATGGTAGATGTTCTAGGAGCGTGTTTTTTGCAGGGTTTACCACTACCTTCATACTCCGCCGCACAATCTTTACAACCCTCTTTCTTAACATGTCTGCTACATATGCCATGCTGACAATCAGTACATGGTTCTGGAGGTTCCCAAATTATAACGTCTGATAGTACATTACCATCGAGCATCCTCTGCTCAAATCTCTTACTGTCATGTGCACGAAGTGCACGTAATACACTCCAGACCACCTTGTACGTTTTTGCATCATCCAGCACCCTTTCAGGATCATCAATTCCTGGCGGTATTGCTACTGGAACTATAACATACCCGTAATCTTTGCTCTCAGCTTTTCTCAT
>JAPOPJ010000317.1 GCA_026712925.1 Nitrososphaerota archaeon | reverse complement strand
TTTGGTCAGTGGAACCTGTGGTTTGGTCAGTGGAACCTGTGGTTTGGTCAGTGGAACCTGTGGTTTGGTCAGTGGAACCTGTGGTTTGGTCAGTGGAACCTGTGGTTTGGTCAGCACCCGGTGGTGGAGCTGCATTCTTGTAAAGTTCGGTTGTAACCTCGTTGACTATAGTCTTCAGAGAGGTGAGCTTTGCTTCAAGTTCTTCAGATTCCTTGTCAAGAGACTCTTTTACCCCCTTTACAGCATCAGTAATCTTGATGCCCTGCTCTTGTGAAATCTTGTCTTTGAGATCGTGATTTACCATCTTTTCGATGCTGTAAATGTAGCTTTCAGCCTCATTTTTGAGATCAATCTCTTCTTTCTTCTTTTTATCCTCATCGGAGAATTTTTCCGCATCTTCCTTTAGCTTTTCAATCTCATCCTTGGAGAGTTTAGATGATGATTCAATTGTAATCTTGGCTTCTTTCTGGGTTCCCAAATCCTTGGCAGTCACATTAATGATTCCATTTGCATCGATGTCAAACTTTACCTCTATCTGTGGTACTCCACGTGGTGCCGGTGGCAGATCCATTAAGTTAAAGCTCCCCAGTGAGACATTGTCTGAAGCCATCGGCCTTTCACCCTGTACAACATGTATTGTAACTGCCGTCTGATTGTCTGCCGCAGTAGTGAAAACCTTACTCTTTGAAGTCGGAATTGTAGTATTTCTTTCTATCAATGGTTCTCGTACACCACCTAATGTCTCAATGCCCAATGTGAGTGGTGTGACATCTAGCAGTACAATATCATTTGACACATCACCTGCTATAATTCCCGCTTGGATAGCCGCACCCATTGCAACTGCCTCCATTGGATCCACACCAGATTCTGATTCCCTACCAATAATTTCGCCTACAAATTTTTTCACCAACGGAATCCTAGTCGGGCCACCTACCATGACAATTTTGTTTATGTCAGTCTTTGCAAGCTTTGCATCCTCTAGTGCTTTTTCTACAGACGGTCTGCATCTCTCAATTATTGGGCCTATCAACTCATCAAGCTTTGCCCTTGTCATTCTCAGTTCAAGATTCTTTGCACCAGACGAGGGATCATGTGAAATGAATGGCAAGTTGATATCAGTCTCCATCACAGTAGAGAGTTCAATCTTTGCCTTCTCAGCTGCCTCTCTAATTCTTGTCATGGCAGTATTATCCTGTGAGAGATCAACGCCCTCTTTCTTCTTAAACTCATCAACCACATAATCGATAATCACTTTATCCATATCTGTACCACCCAAGTGCGTATCACCTGAAGTACTCATTACCTCAAACACACCTCCACCCATCTCCATGATTGTAACATCAAGTGTACCTCCACCAAAGTCAAAAACTAGAATCTTCATATCTTCCTTTGACTTGTCCAGTCCAAACGCAAGTGATGCCGCAGTCGGCTCATTAATTATACGCACTACATCAAGCCCTGCAATTGTACCTGCATCCTTTGTTGCCTGACGCTGGTTATCATCAAAGTATGCAGGAACCGTTATGACTGCCTTTTCAACTGGTTCGCCTATGAATGCCTCGGCATCTTTTTTGATTTTTTGGAGTATGAATGCAGAAATTTGTTGCGGCTTGTAGTTCTTGTCCTGGATAGTAAAAGAGTGCTCTGTACCCATTTTTCTCTTTGCGGCCATTATAGTCCTGTCAGGGTTAGTAACTGCCTGTCTGCGTGCTGGCTCACCTACTAGGAGGTCACCTTCCTTTGTGAATGCCACTACCGAAGGAAACGCCTTGCCTCCCACAGTAGCACCTTCTGCAGCCGGAATAATGGATGGCTTTCCACCCATCACTACTGCCGCGGCAGAGTTGCTCGTACCCAGATCAATACCTATTACCTTACTCATTTTGACTTACCTTCTTGGAAATTTCAACCAGTGTTGGTCTAATAACCTTATTACGCGAAATATATCCTTTCCTGATTTCCTTGGTGATCGTGTCGTCATCAAGGTTTGGATCGTTTATAACTGTGATGGCCTCGTGCACGTTTGGATCAAATATTTCCCCTAGCGCATCAATTGGCTTTACGTCATATTTGACCAGTAGGGAATCCATATTTTTTAAAATAGAGTCTAAACCTGCATCTACATCCCGTGAAGGCAAGGCTAGCTTTGCCCTTTCAAGGTCATCATAAACTTTCAGAAATTCTATTAAAAGCTCATCAACCTTGGCATTTACACCATTCTCAATATCTGTCTGTGTCTTCCTTGACATGTTTTGAAAATCTGCCAGAGCATGTTTGAGTTTATCCTCATAGACAAGCGTCTTTTGTCTTTGCTCTTCTAGTAACTTTTGCAGTGCTTCATACGACGGGGCATCTGAGATAGATTGCTCGTCTTGTTCTCCTGTAATATCATCAGGCGTAACAACTGGGATATTATCATTTTCATCTCCTGTAATATCATCAGGCGTAACAACTGGGATATTATCATTTTCAGCCCCCGTAGTATGATCATGTGTTACAACTGAGACGCTTTCGTTTTTATCCCCATCAGACAATTTACCTAAAGTTTCTATTTATCTAATTTATACGCTTATCAGGTGACTTCGCAGATGGGGTTTGCCTTTATTATGATTAGATCCGAGTCCTGCTTTGACTTTACAAGCACGTCATAGTCAGTTTTTGAGCATGCAACAACGATGGTAGTCTTGTCACTGTGAAACATGTTAAAGTTAGGAGTATCAAATGTCTCAACATCCCCTATGTAATCACGTAACCTCATGGTTAGGTTTTGAAGCATCTCAGTTTTATCATTGCGCATTTCATGCTTGTCAAAGGACCACGACAATGCAATTTTGGTACGACTTGCCTTCATTTCATTTTTCTTCAACGTGGATCGAACCACATCAATCAATCTTTTAACATAGCTGTCAATTCCCTTTATTCCACCATTAATCAGGTACATCATAGTATTGGTACCCTCAAATGATGCTGCTAATGATTTCAAGTCAAACATGCAATTTACCATGTCATCTATGAAAATATCCTGCATGCCATCATAAGACATATCATCCCTTGTGATTTTATCTTGGGCAAACTTGCACACTTCTAACATAGCACAGATGTCAGTAAAATTAGACAATACGTTTATCGCGTGAAAGTATTCTGACGACGGAAGCGATACGAATTTCTTTTCTTTTTTCTTGCTGAGAAGCTCAGATAATCTAGCATCTTCCACTCCGTTGAAGGCTCCGATAATCTTTGGCTCCCGCATTTCATCTGAAAGTGGATAGTAAAAATACGATATCTTTTTTCCAGCCTCTAGACCGGTCACATGCTCCAAAAGTGAAATGTTCTCAAGATTCCCCCCAAAACCAGTAGGTAGTGAATACACTATAGAGCTATTTTTTGGAAGTGCCGAAATTGCATCCTTGAATTGTGAGTTGATCTCAATCTTGACATCTTGACCGGTCCTGCGGATTCTGGGTGTAAAGAACATGTATTGTGCTTTGGAAATTGCAATGTTAATTGGCTCCATTGCAAGTAGTGGCTCATCCTCTTTCAGCGAAGATACGTCAGGATATGTCTTTGCAACCTCTGCCTTCAGCGATATAGCAGAGGATGCGGCCTCATCTATAATATGGACATCTGCACCCTTGACTGCCATGTGTGATGCCACTGCATATCCCTCAGTGCTAAGCCCATACACTACTACCCTAGTCTTTCCCATCCAACTATACCTGAAAACACGACTAACAAAAACTTATTGAACTTTGAGGGCTCATAAGAGACACTTGAACGTGTGGTTAGACATACTTACAGGAAAGCAGCTCCTTTTTGCCGAGCCCATAATCAAAAAGCTGGAAAGAAAAAACAAGGTATTGTGCACTACTAGAGACTATAGAGAGTTAAACAGCCTAGTCAAGATTCGAAAGATTAGCACACACATCATCGGAATGCACGGTGGCGGGGAGAATATCTCCAAATTGCTATGCAGTGCAAAACGCATCCAAAAACTCTCCAAAGTAGTGTATGAATTTCAGCCTGACGTGGCAGTCTCATTTCAGTCCCCCGAGGCTGCAAGAGTCGCCTTTGGGCTAGGTATAAGACATATTGGATTTGCCGACTCGTCGCACGCACAGGCCGTAATGAAGCTGACAATACCATACCTAGACAAGTTGTTGATTCCATGGATAATGAAAAAGGACAAATTTTCAAGGTATGGAATCTCAGAAAAAGACATTCTGAAATACAAGGCAATTGATGCAGCTCTGATATCCAAGAGAAAATTTTCAAAAAAAATCATGCTAAAGAAGGGCCCAAAGACTATCATACTCAGGATGGCCGAAGATCAGGCAAGCTATAACAAATTTGCCAATGATGACATTATTCCAATTATTAGCAACATACAACAACACCTCCCAGAGTTTAGAATTATAATCTTGGCAAGATATACCCAACAGATAAAATTTCTCAAGAAGCAGTTTGACAAAAGCATCAAGATATTTCAAAAAACTCCCGACGGTAAGGATATCCTCAGATATGCAGATGTCTTCATAGGCTCTGGAGGCACAATGACCGCAGAAGCTGCCTTTCTAGGAATCCCCACAATATCATACAGTAGACGCAAAGATTATGAGGTTGATGCATTCTTGGAGAAAAAAAAGATAATCATACGGGAGCATGATCCTGTAAAAATTACACAGTTGGTCAAAAAACTAGCAGTAGATAACTTGCAGTATAGTAGGCGCGCGCAAAAACTGTTGAAAACTATGGAGGATCCATTCCCCATACTGCAAAATGTCATGAGAGTATGATTTAGTGTAATCATTTGATGTTTTGCTCATATTTGACAAGGCTGAATTTGATGATGTCATGAGAGTATGATTTAGTGTAACCACTTGAGAGAGTATACAGGCCAAGACGACACATGCACAAAATACACCAGCACCTGCCAAATAGAAAATATCATTAAGGAAGGAGAGTTACTTGTCTGTGTAGCCCGGTAGTGTAGCGGTCAAGCATAGGGGCCTTTGGAGCCCTTGACCCCAGTTCGAGTCTGGGCCGGGCTACTCACATAAAACCACACACCATACAAGGATTGTAGTGCCAAATGGCCACATATATCACAAAACCCGTAACAGCACCCCTATGACACCATAACCCTGTGATACCACAACATGCACCTGCCACATAGCAAACAGTCGCCATATATGGACAGATATGGGTTTTATTCCTGCTATCAGTCAACACCACCTATACCCCCAAATGAAATTTTTATTAATGCAGACAATTTACAGATATTAGAATGTCAGAGTATGACGAGCTGCTAGAAAAGCTGATATCGCAGAAACCAGAACTAACTAGAGAAAATATTGCCGAACTGGTAAAGCAAAAAAAAGAAAAGATAGGTGCAGGCTACCTAACAGACCAAGGAGCACTATTTTTGATCGCATCAGACTATGGGCTTAGCATATCAGAGCCCCTAAAGGCAGAGATGTGCATCAAAGACATTTACGCAGGGGCAAAGGAGATCTCACTAGAGACAAGAATCCTTAGCATGTCCCAAGCAAAGCAATTTTCAAGAAAAGATGGCTCTCCATTTTATCTTAGAACCATGACTGTATATGATTCAGAATCTACTGCGAGTGTCAAAATATGGGACGAAAAGGCCAACCTTCCAGGCCTAGAAGATCTCAAACCTGGAGATCTGATAAAGATTATCAAAGCGTATGTAAAATCAGACCGAGATGGCACACCTACAATCAACGTGGGATCTGGCTCTAGCATAGAATCCACAGACGAAGAAAGTGACATTCCAGGAATAGACAACATAACCAAGGACGTAGGCCAAATCAAAGAAGGAGATAAAAACATTGCAGTATCAGGCACTATAGATGGAGATGTCAACTGCATGCAGTTTACAAATTCACGCGGCCTACCTGGCACAGCCCTGAGAACTAGAATACGTGGAAGTGAGGGAGACCCATTAAGAGTAGTCATTTGGGGCAAAAACGAATCAGACATTCCTACAGTCATTTCACAAGGAGCCAAGATTAGACTTCTTGGGGCTTATGCCAAGCAAGGTAGTCAAGGACTAGAAATTCATGGAAACGATGCGACAACAGTAGAGATTGAAGGGAGTAAAGAAGCAACCCCAATTACAGGAAGAATAATCTCAGTTAATACATCTGATGACGGCAAGAGATTCATTCAAACAGTGGATAATAAAAAGAACGTTTATTCCATTACCGACTTGGCAGACTCGACAGGTGCATACCACAATGAAGATGTAATAGAATGTATGCCCTCAAAGGTACACGGACGACAAATTACACTTGATAGTAACTCGTTTGTAAGAAAGCTTGACGAAGACGAATCTATTCCCAAACTTTCTGATGTCCGCATAAAAATCGGTAGCATAGAGGCAGGTATGAGCTGTTGCATAGAGGCAATCATACTCAAAATTTCAGACAGACGTGACATCCAGACAAAGTCAGGAGAATCCGTAGCACTTTCAGACATGTATGTAGAAGACGAGACAGGGCAGATGTGGATCAAAGGATGGCGCAATCAAGCTAGACTTATTGACAGTTGCAAAACAGGCGATGTAGTCTCAATTACTGGACTGACAGCAAGGCCGGGCCTCGAGGGGAGGACAGATTTGACTCTCTCACCATTCTCAAGTATTACAAAAAAACTAATCTCCAATGATCCATAATACTATACACGCTTTAGTGTTGTAGATATGATTCTGCAAGTGTGCTATCCCAAAAGTAGTTCGCATTAGGATTTTGCATGTATATCTGCCCTCATTCCTTCATCACTTATGCCTTTTGGAGGCTGCTTGCGCACAAATGTCTGCGCAGGAGTCTCTATGTCATCTTCAAGTGCCATGTGTTCTAGATTGTTGTACCATTCAACCAATCTAGTTATTGGATCAGTTGGACCTCTAGTATTGAAGGGGTTCCCAACATGGCCATTTGTGTGTGAGCCTCTGACGGTATTTGCTACAGACTCTAGCTCAAAGGATTTGAGATGTTGTTTTATTTCAGAATGAAAACGTTCAATTTTACCGTTAGGCTGTGGGTGCCTTATTCGTGCCAATGGGTGCTTGATTCCCATCTCGACTAGTTTCTTTTCAAACTCGCTTTTGCACCTTTCTGCGCTCACTTTTAGATTTGCATAAAACTGTGAACCGTGAGTATTCCTGTGAGTTTTCCATACTTTTCAATGGCATTTTCAAGTACAGTAATGCCACAATTACTACTCAATTCTTGATATCTCGCCAAATACTCTCAGCATGCAAACTACTTTTCTTAAACGTACTATGCATGTACCGAACAAGCCCAAATCTAGGCACGAATACGCTTGCAATAAAGGACGAACTACTTATGGGACAAGGCAGATATGATTCTGCATGTAAATCAAATCCAGAAAACATCTAATCCCAAAAACCCCTAGTCACTACATACTGCCTCTCAGCCTCATATATCTGCCTGATGAGATGATCCTCATCTACCATATTGCGGAGAATCCTTGCCGCCGT
>JAPOPJ010000145.1 GCA_026712925.1 Nitrososphaerota archaeon | reverse complement strand
TTACCAGTCTTTGTAAAGATGTTTTGGGAAATTGAAATCCAGTAGGATTGTTTGGCGAGTCTAGATATAAGATATCGGCTTTATCAGACTCTGCAATGAAATCATCAATGTTTAGTTTCATACTATCAGAGAATGGTACAGTAGTTACAGGGATTTGGTATAACTTGCATCTCTCCTCAAAGAATGTGAATGTCGGATTTGATGTAAGGATGTGGGTATTTTTTGATGCAAAGTGTCCAAGTATTAAATCAAGGATTTGGTCTGAGCCATTACCAATGCCAATCATTTTTGCAGGCACACCTACAAATTTTCCAAGAGATGTGGCAAGCCTTTCCATACCTCCTAGTGGATATTCACGCACATCTGTCATTTTTCTTGCACCTGATGTTATATCTTGGAGTAAATATTTTGGAATTACATGATTCTCATTAGAGTCTAGCTTTATTGCATCTTGTACGGGTTCTGGTTTTTGATACCCTGATATAGCTGAATATTTTAAAATCTTTTCTGCAAACCAGTTCTGTTTCATGATATGATTTGTAGGTTTTGTATTTTGCTTCATCATAATCTACCCCGTACAGCTTCATAATGATTTGGCAGGCCTTCAGCATCTGTTATAACTTTCATATATTTAGAGATATGATAGAGTGTGGACTTTGTAGTACTTGCCTGTGCCTTTACTTTTACAAAGTCAAGCACAGATAGAGAGCCGCGTGATTTGCCAGAGCCACAAGTAGGAAGGATGTGATTTGAGCCAAATAAATAATCACTTGCCGCAGACGGGGAATATTTTCCTACTAGTATTAGTCCTGCTGATGATATTTGAGATGCTACACTTTGTGCTCTCTTGGTTATAATCTGCAAGTGCTCTGGTGCAAGTGCATCTGCAAGGCGTATAGCCTCACGGATTGATTTACACACTGCGATAAACCCATTGTTTTTCAAGCTAGCTTGTACTATATCACGCCTCTTTATCGTATGTATTATACTGTATAGCTCATCTTTGACTGATTTTGCCAAAATATCAGAGTCTGTAATTAAAAAGCACCGTGTATCTTGACTATGCTCAGACTGTGAGATTAAATCTAGTGCTATATGATGTGGATTAGCAGAATCATCTGCCAGTATGCCAAGTTCTGTAGGGCCGGCAAGCATATCTATTGCAGTGGTATTCCTTACGGCTTCTTTTGCAAGTGTTACAAACTCTCCGCCGGGCCCTACTATTTTATCTACTTTTTTAATTGATTTTGTGCCAAAAGATAATGCTGCTATTGCTTGTGCGCCGCCTGTCTTGTATATTTCGGTTGCACCACACATATTTGCAGATACGATAGTGAGTGGATCAATTTTTCCATCATGA
Source organism: Nitrososphaerota archaeon (assembly GCA_026712925.1). Classification (GTDB taxonomy): domain Archaea; phylum Thermoproteota; class Nitrososphaeria; order Nitrososphaerales; family Nitrosopumilaceae; genus JAPOPJ01. Next base: position 3,471 of record JAPOPJ010000145.1, on the reverse strand, counting down.
TTTGGTGGAGACACTACTACTATACGCTTTACTCTTGCTACTTTTGCAGGAATGATAGACATTACAGCTGAGCTTGGATACCTTGCAAGTCCGCCTGGTACATAACATCCTACACTTTCAAGCGGGACAAACTTTTTTGACAGCCTAACGCCACCATGAAATGTTGTGATATCACGTAGTAGGGATTTTATTGCAGACTCTGCTGTTTTAAGACGAGTCTTTGCAAGTTTGATTGCATCGAGTTGCTCTTTTGATATTGTGGAAAATGCTTGTTCTATTTCATGTGGTGTCACTTTTAGTGATGATATGGATGAGCCAAACTTTCTCTCATAATGTAATATGGCCGAATCGCCATTTTTTTGAACATCACATATTATGGATTTGACGGCTTTGATATTTTTCTGTGATGGTTCTACTGCAAGTCTAGATGCAGTATTTTCCACATTAGAAACTCTGATTGTTTTAATCAATTCTCCTCGTCGCGTTTTATCTCTTCGAGTTCTAGTATTTGGCGTGGCTCGTGCACGACTAACCCTTGGGCCACCTTGCGGAGCCGTGGTACAAGCTTGTGAAATTCATCTTTTCTGATAACTGTATTTACACCATACCAGCCATCTTCACTTAGTGGACTTACAGTTGGTCTTTTCAATGATGGCATTAGTGAGAGGAGTTTTTTGAGGTTTTGCTTCTCTACATTAAGGTATAGATGTAGATATTTTTGTCCCTGTACTGCACCTCTCATTAAAGTTACAATATCATATATTTTTTCACGCTTTTTAGAATCCTTTAGTGCTTCTCTATTTGCAATAAGATGTGCAGTGGATGTGAGGACTTGATCTGCAATCTTTAATTTGTTTTGCTTTAGAGTCGTGCCGGTTTCAGTTACATCCATTATAGCATCTACATCATCAGGGGGTTTGGCCTCAGTAGCTCCAAATGAGAGATGTATCTGAACCATTTTATTGGTGCCAAGCCGTATCCATGGTGTAACTATTTGTGGCTCCTTTGAGCCGTAATATTTTATGTATGATTTACAATTTTTTATATAATTTGCCGCAGTTGTAAGATATTCTGAGGATATGCGTAACGTCTTTTTCTTTTTAGCATAGTCTGCAATCATGGAATCAAGGCTACTATACCTGTACTTGTCAGGAAATGCCACTACTAGACGTATCTTGCCATATTCCAAATCTAGTATTGGCTCTACATCAGATTTAGTCTCACCTACCCAATCTTTTCCTGTAATTCCTACATCGTATAGTCCTTCAGATACTAGTGTTGGAATCTCTTGCGGGCGGAGCATTTTAACTATAATATTTGGATCATCTAAAAATACACGATATGTTCTACTCTTGCGATTCACCCTAGTCCAAGACCGCTCCAATATTCGGAATGTTGCCTCTTCAAGACTGCCCTTTGGAATTGCAAATTTTACCTTGATATCACTTCGTGTATTAATTACCCGTTTTAGCGCCTCAAGATTACCCTTTGGATTTGTAGATTTTACCTGCGACATTTCGTATCTCTAAGATTTCATGCCACATTAATAAACTCTAAATCTGGCCTAAAAGCTGCCTTGCCCGGCCTACAGATATGTTGCCTTCTCGCACCATTACATCTACGATATGGTCTATTTGGTGTGGTGTAGCGCCTGCCGCAGCTGCAACATTGCGCGCATGTAATTTCATGTGGCCCTTTTGGATTCCTTCTGTAGATAGTGCACGTAGTGCGCTATAATTTTGCGCTAGCCCGGCTGATGCCATTATACAGGCAAGTTCCTGTGCCGAATCTGCTCCAAGCATCTTTATGCAGGTAGCAGATATAGGATGCACCCCTGCTATACCTCCCACTATACCTACTGACATGGGTAATTCTAGCATTCCAGATAGATTGCCATCTGCATCTTTACTCCATCGAGTAAGAGAACGGTACGTGCCAGATTTTGCAGCATATGCATTAGCTGCTGCCTCTATTGCACGGCTGTCTTGGCCTGTCGCATTTGCAACTGCAATTATACCATTCATTATACCCTTGTTGTGTGTTACTGCTCTATGTACATCATAATCAGCAAATTCAAATGCTAATAGCATGTCATCTATTACTCTGCTACCCACTACATCTTTATCAAATGTAGCAGTAGCGCGCACCATCCTGTCAGTGGAATAGTTTGAGAGTATTTTGAGTAATGCACGTCCACCTGTAATCTTTTCAAGAAATGGTGATATTGTTTCGCACATTGTATTTGTAATGTTTGCACCCATTGCATCACCTACGTCTATCTGTATCTCTACAATTACCATATCTCCTGAAGGTGTATCAAGTATGCGTGATGATATTGATTTTGCTCCTTTTCCCATAGCAGGTAATGTGTGACTTTTGGAGTTTGCAAGGTTTATGATTTCATCAGAATGTTTTTGTATTATTTTTGGTGCAGTTTTCATATCAGTATTTAGTAACTGTATTTGTCCTGTCATGTATGATGTATCTGCTTGTGCTGAAAACCCACCTCGTATCCTTGCATCTTTTGCACCTTTGGATGCAGCGGCTATTACAGATGGCTCCTCTATTGCCATAGGGATGATATAATCCCGGCCGTTTATCTTAAAGTTGGTAGCTACTCCTAGTGGAAGTGAGAATGTACCTATTGCGTTTTCTACCATCTTGTCTGCTTTTTCAAATGATACGCCACCCATTTCATCTAGAAGTGTATTGATGTCAGTTGCTGTCAGGTTTGTGTTATATTGTATTATATCTAGACGCTCCTTGCGTGACTTTTCAAAGAATCCAGGAATTGATGAATCAGTCATTTTAGTATCCTTAATAGTTTATCATCATTTGCTGTCGGAAAACCTTTTCCATCAGTGTTTGAGGTTATTACATATATGCTCCCATCATATCCCTGTGCTACATCTCGGACTCGGCCGATTCCACTGAGTATTGATTTTTGAGATGGCAGTCCTTCCTCAAAGTCTAGCTGATATACATTTGTAGCACGCAATGATGCCATTACAAATGGAGACTCTAAATCTATTCTATCAGAGGTATAGTGTATGATTCCGCCTGGCTCTATTGCAGGATCATAGCATAATATTGCAGCTTCAGATGTATCATTTCCGATACATTCTGTTTCAGGCCAGCCATAATTTGCACCAGACATTATGAGATTTATCTCGTCATTTTTTTCTGGGCCTAATTCTGCCACATACATATTCCCTGATTCATCCCATGTCATGCCTTGGGGATTGCGATGTCCATACGAAAATACCGGCGAGTTATCAAATGGGTTATCATCAGGTATGGTACCATCTGAATTTATGCGGAGTATCTTGCCAGAAAGTGAGTTAATATCTTGTGGTGCATGTGAAGAATCCGAAACACTCCCGGTTCCTACATATAATTTGCCATCAGGACCAAATTTGAGAAAACCACCGTTTGAGAATGCAGAGCCGGGAATTTTATCTAGTATGGTAT
>JAPOPJ010000274.1 GCA_026712925.1 Nitrososphaerota archaeon | reverse complement strand
CCTGAAACACAATCATTCTAAAACGAATTGCTGAGAAATTTGCTTATGCAAATTCAATTCTGTAATGAAAATGTGACATCAAAATTTACGAAACCTTGTAATGCTAAAGGAGAATTACTTGCTATAACACTGAAAAATGTGTTATTCATATTTTAAAATGATAAAAAATAATGCTAGAATTAAAAAGCAGGGTTTTGGAGTAGAGTAAATTTTGTAAAAAATTCAACCCAGGGAGTAAATTTCTGCAAATGCTTAAAATTGTAGCATTTCATTGTCATTATAATTGATTCCGCAACTAGATCTTTTATCTATTATATCTTCGACCATATTTTCCACCACACCATCCACACCACTCACTATACTCACAACTACATCATCATTTCTGATTCCATTGGAATCTGTACGGGCAGATGTTGCTTTTACTGATATCATATGTACGGTATGGTCTGAATACTACACCCCTAGAATAATACAGTCGGGCAGCCAGACACATACTCTACACCTTATGATTTTACTAGTGATTTTTCAAATTATACTACGTATGGACAGGCCTAGAAAATGAATCCTAATGTGTATTTTGTGCTATTTGCAGTGTGTACCATAACAGTAGGTGTCATAACAATAGATGTCATAACAATAGGTACAATACACATCATACCTGTAGGTACCATGCACATCATACCAAATGCATCAGCAGAACAGGATACAATATGTACTCAAGATGATGTGGCTAATTCTGATATACCATACTCACATTCCTCCATACAAACTAGTGAGGGTGCACAAGTCATAGGCTCAGATGTACTAAACAGTATGGGGTATATGGGAAAAGGCATCAAAGTGGCAGTAATTGATACGGGTTTTGATGTGTTCAATCCCGAGATTGCAGGCAATATCATAACATATCAGTCATTTTTCGAGCCGAACCGCGACATCCAAGGTAAATCAACATTTACTGCCAGACATGGCACTGGAGTGGCTGAAATCATTGTAGATGTAGCGCCATGTGTAGAGTTATACCTTTACAACTTTAACACCAATATCGAATTTTACAATTTAATTGACCACATTATATCTCGCGGGGATATTGATATCATATCCATGTCACTAGGTTGGTACAATGATGCAGGACCGGCTGATGGTACTAATGATTTTGCAAAAAAGGTAAACGAGGCAAGAGACAATGGGATTCTTTTTGTAATATCGGCAGGAAATGCAGCAGAGCAACACTGGCAGGGAAGATTCTCAGATCCGGATGGCAATGGAATACATAATTTTGATGATAATGATGAAGCGTTGGAGATTTATCTACAGCGTGGTGTGCCAATTTCAATACGTTTAAGCTGGAATGACTGGCCCACATCTTACCAAGACTATGACCTTGTATTGAGTGGCCGCGACTTTGGGGAGACTATACTGCTGACTGATTCAAGAAACTATCAAAGGGGAAATAATGCACCATTGGAGGCATTCTACTATATCCCTCAGTCCTCCATGTATGGATACATATCAATCATAAAAGCTGATGCTACAGAAAAGGCAGATTTTAAGTTGTTTGTACTAGATCCATACAGACTAGGAGAGAATAGTATAGCAGAGTCTAGCATTCTCATTCCAGCAGATGCAGATGGCTCTTTTAGTGTAGGTGCAGTACATTGGGAATCACACGAACTTGAATCATACAGCTCACAGGGTCCTACACTTGATGGTAGAATTAAACCTGACATAGTAGCACCTACACATGTCAGCACAACTGCATATAACTATCCATTTAGAGGCACATCAGCTGCTGTCCCGCATGTTACAGGTGCAGCAGCACTAATCATGGAAAAATATCCAAATGCCACAATTGATGATGTACGGGCAATTCTAGAGGCGACAGTATATGACCGTGACACCAAGACAAACCAAGATGGTGCGGGTATGGTTGATGTTTCTATGCTTGCAAACTCTGACATACTTGCACTTGATAATAGTAATCCAGACTGTGATCCGTGCTTTTTTCCTAAAATGACTGAGATTACGGGAGATGGTATAACATGGGTGAATACTGATAATTTCCCAATAATCATAACAGGGAATAATACAGCAGGCTCATTTGAAAGCGATATCCTTGAGCGTGGAGTAACATATTCCATGATACCTGCAACAGGCATTACTAATTATTATGATATGTTGCACACTTGGGCAACAGGGCAGATTCTAGTAGAGAAACCAAATCGGCCTGTATTACTTTCTGCTATTCTTACAGGGCCAAACAAGATTGAGGTAAAATTCTCAGAATCCGTCCATGCTGTATCATCTGATTTTACAGACGTACAACTAGACCAAGGATATAGACAGGTCATATCTCTTGAAGGCTCTGGTAGCTCACTACTTACCATATCACTTGGCGGCCAACCAATCCCATCTGATGCCACTGGAACTATGGATATAGGCGGCAAAATAACAAACATTTCTGGTATATCATTTGAGTCAATAAATGACTATATCATATCAGATGGGCAATCACCACGAATCACATCTGCCAAACTTGTAGAGTCAAATGTTATCCGGATGTCATTTTCAGAATCAGTACATGTAATGAGTAGTGACTTTACAGATTTGGATATATCTCCAGGAGGCGATAAAAATATTACATCAATATCTGGCTCTGGGAGTACTGATATACTGATACATTTTGATGGTATAACTTCAACTGATGCCACTGCTACCATAAATGCAGGAAGTGGTATAGTTGACTTTGCAGGGAATAGACTAGTACCTGTATATGATTATGTGGTAAGTGATGCCCAAATGCCAGTACTTTTGAGCGTCTCAATATCATCAAGTAATATAGATTCTAGCATTGCCATACCGGGGGATGAAATCATCATATCATTTACTGCCTCTGAAGAGATAACCATAACTGGTGTAGAGATAAATGGCTCTACTGTTAGTGCTGTATCACAGGATAATATCTCGTGGATTATCACAGATATAATTACAGATGCAAATTCTGTTGGAACAGATGTAACATTTGCCATAAATTATTCAGATACATCCTCAAATGCAGGAGATGTGGTGACATTAACCACTGATGGTAGTATGGTTAGAGTCATGTATGATATCACTTCGAGCATATCTGGAACTGTATTTAGTGATATAAACTGGAATGGAGTGCAGGATGCAGGAGAGCCAGGATACTCTGGATATACAATGTATGCAATTGATAGGGTAACTGGCATCCAGACATCTACTGTTACTGATATTGATGGGAGATATTCTTTTGATGTCATACCTGGAAATGACATTCTAGTACAGACACACTTTTTCCCACAGGGACATGTTGTGTTTGATTCTTATACATCATGGTATATGTATACAGAGGTTTTGGCAGGCCAGACAGTTATATTTGATGTGGGATTTCATCCTGTGACATTAGATGAACAAGTAACATTAAACCTTGTAGTGTATCTTGATGAGAATTTTAATGGTGTGTATGATGCAGATGAGCGCACTGTAGGTGGTTTGGATTACTTTTGCATTTACACATACACCATAGGATATGTGGGCTGTCCAACTTTTGATGATACAGGGAGAGCATCAGTGAATGATTTGGTACCTGCTGACTTTGCAGTACTAGTGGATGTAGATATGCTTGCAGATGCAGGATATGTGT
>JAPOPJ010000078.1 GCA_026712925.1 Nitrososphaerota archaeon | reverse complement strand
CTGATGGTGATGGAATCGAAGACCGTAGAGACCAGTGTATAAACGAGCCTGAAAACTTTGATGGCTTCCTTGATGCAGACGGATGTCCTGAAGCAAAAGGTGTACCTGCTAACACATTACCAGATTCAGATTATGATGCAATCCCTGACATTTATGATCAGTGTCCATTAATTGCAGAACGATATAACAAATATCTTGATGAGGATGGCTGTCCTGATTCTATTGACCGGGATGTAATAGTTGATACTGATGGGGATGGAATACTAGATGATGTGGACCAGTGTCCACTAGTTATGGAGACATACAATAGATATATGGATATGGATGGCTGTCCTGACTTTACCTCTACTGACAGGCCAATTGCAGATAGTGACTCTGATGGTATAATAGATACACTTGATTCATGCCCTACACAACCAGAGACATACAATGGAGTTATGGATGCAGACGGATGTCCTGATGATGTCTCTGCATATGATTCAGATTCTGATGGTATAATAGACTCTGTTGATGCATGTCCTACACAACCAGAGATATACAACTGGTACCAAGATATGGATGGCTGCCCAGACTCTACACCATTTAGCATTACCCCAATGTATCAATTCCTAGATACTGATGGTGATGGAATTGATGACAGGTGGGACCAATGTGTAAATGAGCCTGAGAATTTTAATAATTATTTGGATGCAGATGGTTGCCCTGATGTAGAGGGTGCAGCTCCCGTCCAGACTACAAGGCCTGACACTGATGGTGATGGATACCCTGATGTAGTGGATTCATGTCCCAACAATCCTGAAACTTGGAACAAATATGATGATGCCGATGGCTGTCCTGATATAGCACCTGAACAGCAGAGATTCATACACGATGATGACCTTGATGGAATACTAAATGGGCATGACTCTTGTCCTTCACAACCTGAAGACTATGATGGGTATATGGATACAGATGGCTGTCCTGATATCTAGCATACCAAGTTAGGTAGAATCTAATGCTCCCAAAGTTTTCTAGCAGGGCATTTCTTGCACCTATGGCAGGAGTAAGTGATCCTGCCTTGCGATTACAATGCAAGAGAATGGGTGCAGGTCTGGTAGTTACCGAGTTTACCAGCATTCATAGTATAATTGCAAAAGAGAAACAACTAAGGGCTGATAATAAGACAATACAAAAATTTTTAGAATACTCTGAAGAGGAGCGGCCACTTTCTGTACAATTATTTGGTTCTGATGTTGTAGCATTAGGACAAGCAGCAAAAATAGTCGAACCATTTTTTGACATTATAGATTATAACATGGGATGTCCTGCACCACACATCACAAGTCAGATGGCAGGTGGTGCACTTCTTCAGGAGGCAAATCTGACAGGCCAGATATTTGATACACTAGTAACTGCTGTCAAAAAACCCATAACCCTCAAGATAAGATCCGGCATCACACCTGCAAGTCGCCATCTATTTCGAGATATAGCAGGTATTGCCCAAGACTGTGGAATCCAGATGATCACACTACACCCTAGGACAGTCAGTCAAGGTTATTCTGGACAGGCTGACTGGAGCTTGATAAGGGAACTAAAAGAAATTACCAGCATACCAATAGTTGGTAATGGCGATATTACAACTCCTGAGGATGCAGCATTAATGATTGAGGAGACTGGTTGTGATTATGTTATGGTAGGCAGGGGTGCAATGGGTAATCCATTCTTATTTGAGCAGATAAATGACTATCTCAGGACAGGCACCTATCATACCTATACCCTTGAGGACAAACTTGATGCATTTTTTGAGTATTTGGAGATGAGTAAGAATTTTAGAATCAAATTTGCAAACATCAAGAATCAGGCGGTTCGCTTTACACGCGGATTGGTAGGGGCAACCAAGTTACGCTCAAAAATCATGCTTACAAAGAATCAAGAAGAGTTGCAGGGTGTGATGCGGGCGGCTTGACATGTTTTTAATTTTTTGCCATTTTATTTGACGTTTTTTTAAAATTTAGAGTAAATGTGTGTTTAGTTTATATCTAAATTTGACTATTCTTATATATTTCAAGTTGTTATTTTTAGTATGAATCTAGGAGTAGGTCAGTAATGGCAACAGCCTATGTTCTCATAAATTGTGAGCTTGGCTCTGAAGAGGCTGTAATTACGGAACTAAAGTCCATCGAGGGCGTAGTTGAAGTACACGGCACCTTTGGCGCATACGACATTCTCGCAAAAGTAGAATCAAATCTAGTAGAGGCGTTACGCGAGACAATTACTTGGAAGATAAGAAAGATTCCAAAAATTCGATCTACGCTGACACTAATGGGAATAGAAGGACAGCAGTAGTACTGCATCACCCTCTCATTTTTTATTAGATGTAATGTGTAGTTAACATAATAGCAACATAATAGCAAAATTTGCAAGTTGTATCTCAAGGCTGAAATGAACTGATTGAAGGGTGGAATGTGTGGCAAATTCTATGTCTCCCTCTAAAATATTAAAAGATATTTTAAATTTAAAACGGGATGTAAATTGAATTGTGAAATAAACGATAGCAAATTGGAAATATTTGTAAAACCCAATATGAGGATGAGAACAAATTGATTAAATCAACCAAAAGTAAAAACCCCAAAGAAAAATCAATGCAACACCATGCAATTGAAAGTAACTGCTAACTCACATCAAAATTTGACTTGGTTGAACAAATGGCCGGCAGACCATATTATTTTGATGATAACGTTATGCTATATAATATGGATTGTTTGGCATTTATGAAAAAGTTAGAAATGGGAATTTTTGATCTAACTGTCACGTCCCCACCATACAATATAGGCAAAGAATATGAAAAAATCCAAAAACCTGAGGATTATTTGAACTGGTGTGAAAGATGGATGAACTCTGTCTTTGATGTAACTGTTGAGAATGGTACGTTTTGGCTCAATCTTGGATATTTTAAGTTATATAATGGAAATGCTGTTCCAATTGCCTATTTGCTATGGGACAAAACCAATTTTTATTTTATGCAAGAGATTATTTGGTATTACAAGGCTGGCGTGTCAGCAAGAAAGTATTTTTCTCCGAGAAACGAAAAATATTTGTGGTACGTAAAAAATCAATTAAACTATAAATTCAATTTGGATATAATTAGAGACCCTGATGTAAAATACCCAAATCAAAAAAAGAATGGAAAATTAAAATGCAATCCGATTGGAAAAAACCCTACCAATGTATGGGAAATACCAAAAGTTACATCAGGTAAAAACAGATCATCAAAGGAATGTGTAGATCATCCAGCGCAGTTCCCACTTGCTATTTTAGAAAGAATAATAAAAGCATCTAGTGATAAATATGATTTGATTTTTGATCCATTTATTGGATCTGGAAGTGTAGCAGTGTCGGGAATACAACATGGTAGGAAAGTTGTAGGTTGTGATGTGAATACAGATTATCTAGATATTGCAATAGATCGGATTAAAAAATTAGATGTTTAATAGTTTGTATTTTTCAACATCTACATCTAATCTTGCCTGTTGTCCTGATTGTGCTTTTTGGCCTTTCCAGTCATCACGATCTAACCAACCAAACCTCACATTGAGAATTTTTGGTGCTATTTTAGTAGGTGTGTATTTCTCGAAATTCACAGCCACATAATAACCCGTTTTGATCTTTTTGGATTTGTTTGTGTTTTGTGCATAACTTTTATTCCCAAAAATCTTTGTTTTGTTTGATGATGTTTTGATCTCAATGGAATGATGACTATTTTTTAGATTAACTATATCCTTATCGCTGATTTTTTTCTCACATGCCCACGTTTCAGGATCAAAATGAGATATTTCAAGACAGATTAATTCATGTAAAAAGAACCCCATTATTTGAGGCTTGGGAAAGATATCAATGCCTATTTTATATTTGCCAATACTGGTTTTCAAAATACATTCCCATGAGTCAAGTACGGTTTTTTTGATAAAATTTTCTTTTAATGGGTGAGCATCTATCAATTCTTTTGTTTTGTCTTCCCATTCTGATTTATTCAAGCCTGCATAGGGTGAGTATTCCACACAGTGTGTTTTACATCTATGTTAATAAATTAATTCAGAGATTCCGTCATTATTATTTTACACATACACCATAGGACCCATATCGAATATAATTCCAGATAATATGGGTAGAGCCACCACGGAAATAGTCCCTGTTGACTTTGCCGTTTTGGTGGATGTTGATAATTTGGCATCCCTGGGGTATGTGTGGGCTGGAACAGAATACGAGAGAAGTGATAAAATGGTATATGATGGTACCATTCCAGTAGGCAATGATCCAGCTCCCGGGTCTAGACATGTGATGTTTGTGGGGTTGTGGGAAAATTAGATACACAGTGAGAGGACTTGACCTGACTCTAGGAAATCATATCTCATATCAATAAACATCAAATTTGTAAATTACAAACCTCAGAAAATTCCTTAAAAACAAAGGATTGGTTGTATATTATGAGCTTTCTAAATTGTGACAAATTATGTCT
>JAPOPJ010000314.1 GCA_026712925.1 Nitrososphaerota archaeon | reverse complement strand
GATGATACTGATACTAACACAGATACTGACACAGATACTATCACCATAACAATTGCAAAAACAGTAACAAGAAACATCAAAGAGATGAGTGAAACTCTGATATCAGCTACAATCACCGCACCAAATGAAATCACCATGATGTACAATGAGGAACTATCCACATTCATCAATAGCTATCTCAACTTTACCATATCAGGTGAGGACATACCACGAAGTATAATTGGAATTAATGGCTCTCCCAGCATAGAAACTGGAAAGACCACATTTGTTGATGGTGAAAGAGTAAAGACATACTCCACCACACTTGCCTTTGACGGGGAACCCGTACCTTCTGGCTCTACGGGCTCTATGTATATACAACATGCAGATCACTACCTGGCATTCATTCATGTGAGTGACGGATATGACTAGACCTGTGGCACCATCTAACAGTATCATGTTTTAGTATCAAATTATTCCATCAAATGATTCTAAGTGATTCCAAGTAGTGACTAATGGAACAGAGTGATTTTGTGCAAATACACACATCCTGTGAAAATATGATGGGATGTGATACACAAAGTTCTGTAATATGATGATATGATCAAAATTAGATGTCTAGTGCAGATACAATCTTACATCATGCCGCCCATATCGGGCATACCACCCATGCCAGGCATTCCACCAGGCATGCCTCCCATTCCGGGCATTCCACCCTCTGCACCTGGCGGAGGACCGGCTGACTTTTGTGTGGCAATAACATCATCAATTCTTAAAATCATACATGCAGCTTCTGAAGAGGCAGAAATTATCTGTAGCTTGACTGCTAGTGGCTCTATAATGTCACTTGTATTCATGTTTACAATCTTACCCTTCATGACATCGATTCCAGTCCATTTTTCGCCCTTGAGTTGCTTTGCCCTAAGTGTGGTTACTGTATCAATCGGATCCATTCCGGCATTTTCTGCAAGTGTGAGTGGTATTGATTCTAGCGCGTCTGCAAACTTTTCTGCGGCTAATTGTTCTCTGCCTTCAAGTGTCTTAGACCATGCCCTCAGCTTTGTAGCCGCAAAGGTCTCTGGTGCTCCACCACCTGCAACAATTAGAGGATTCTCAATTACATCCTTTACTACCATTAGAGCATCATGAACAGAGCGCTCTACTTCATCTACTACACGTTGTGAACCGCCGCGCAAAAGTAGTGTTACTGACTTTGGATGCTTGCATCCCTCTACAAAGACCCACTTGTCTTCCTCTATCTTTCTCTCCTCTACAAGCTCAGCAGCTCCAAGGTCTTTTTCAAATAAATCATCAAGATTGGTAACGATTCTTGCACCTGTTGCTCTTGCAAGTTTTGTAAGGTCGCTTTCCTTTATTCTTCTTACTGCTATAATTCCAGCCTTTGCCAGATAGTGTTGAGCCATATCGTCAATTCCTTTCTGACACAAAACCACGTTTGCTCCAGAGCCAATCACCTTGTCGACCATCGTTTTTAGCATCCTGTTCTCCTCATCAAGAAATGATTTTAGTTGTTGTGGATTTGAAATGTTTATCTTTGCATCAGTTTCAGTTTTGTTGATTTCTAGTGCCGTATTAATTAGTGCAATTCTTGCGTCTGCCATCTTTCTGGGCATTCCTCCGTGAACAATCTCCTTGTCCAGTACAATTCCTTGGATTATTATCGAATCCTTTATGGAGCCACCTGCCTTTTTTTCGACCTTTATATCATCAATGTCAACCTCGAATTTCTCGCCTTGTTTTTCAGCAACTGCAAAGACAGACTGGACAATAATGTCTGCCAATTTATCAGAGTCCTTTCGGACTAGTTTTGTTTGCATTGATGTTCTGGCTATCTTGTTTAAAATGGTCTTGTCATTTGCAGAGACATTGTCTGCAATATTCTCTAGATATTGTTTTGCCTTTTTTGCTGCCTTTCTGTACCCATCTACAATTATTGTTGGATGTACATCCTGATCTAGGAGTGATTCTGCATTCTCTAGCAGGCTACCAGCTAGAACTACTGCTGAAGTAGTACCATCACCTACCTCGTTGTCTGTAGTCTTTGCAATCTCTACTAACATCTTGGCTGCCGGGTGCTGAACATCAATCTCCTTTAGGATTGTAGCACCATCATTTGTTATAGTCACATCACCAAGCGAGTCAACTAGCATCTTATCCATACCTCTTGGACCTAAACTTGTATGCACAATTTCTGCGATAATTTTTGATGCCGCAATGTTGTTCTTTTGGGCATCCCTACCCTTGGTCTCAGTGCCGCCCTCTTTGAGCAATACAACTGGCATATTTCCTTTGGGAGTTGCCTGTACAGCCATATTTTTGTCAATTTCAGATTCCCTTTTTATACGTTACAAATAGGGCGATTTTATGCCCACATGGGAATCATCTGAGGTATGGTACTAGGAACCTTGCTGACTCTGGTAGGTGGCTTTTGAGTGTGATTTATGGGAGTAGGGGCAAAAATCAATGTTTTTAAATTAGAAGAGTGCGAGTGCTCAGCGTGGCAAAGCAAAACAAAGTATCTTATAATAAAATTTTCTCAAAGCTCCGAGAGCATCACAAGTGGTTTGGAAATGCCATACCATTAATTGCAAGTGAAAACGTACCTAGCCCGGCAGTAAGGGAGGCGATAATTTCTGACTTTGGGAACAGATATGCAGAGGGGTGGCCCGGCGAGAGAGTCTATGCTGGGTGTACATATATTGATGATGTCGAGGTAGAGTGCACAAAGCTTGCACGAAAACTTTACAGGGCAAAGTTTGCAGATGTGCGGCCCATTTCTGGAGTAGTGGCAAATCTTGTGATATATTCTGCATTTACCAATCCAGGAGATGTGATGCTTGCTCCATCTATTCCTGCAGGCGGGCACATATCCCATGGAAAGAAGGAACATTTTGGTACTGCCGGGCTGGTTCACGGTCTAGAGATAGAATTTTACCCATTTGATGCCCAAGAAATGACAATTGATGTTGACAAGTCAAAGCAGAAAATAATAGAGTTAGAAAAAGCTGGTCGGTTACCAAAGATGGCCATGTTTGGTGGCTCGTTGTTTTTGTTTCCACATCCAGTAAAAGAGCTTGCTGACTTTCTTAAAGGATATAAAATGCATGTAAATTATGATGCAGCACATGTTGCAGGCCTTATTGCAGGAGGCAGATTTCAGGATCCACTGCGCGAGGGAGCTGACACTATAACTATGAGCACACACAAGACATTGTTTGGGCCACAAGGTGGACTAGTACTTGCTTCCAAGGAACATGAAGAGGAGATAAAAAAGTCAACATTTCCGGGCATGACAAGTAGCCACCACATACATCACATGGCTGCAAAGGCAGTAGCATTTGCAGAGGCACTAGAGTTTGGAAAGGACTATGCAAGTCAGGTTATCAAAAATGCCAAGATATTAGCAGAGGCATTAAGTGGTGTAGGTTTTAAAGTACTAGGAGAGTCTAGAGGCTTTACAGAATCACACCAGATTGCAGTAAATGTGTTAGAGTATTCTGACGGAGGTATAGTAGAGGCTGAGCTAGAAAAGGCAAACATTATAGTAAATAGGCAGCTCATTCCAGGTGACATAAAGGCAGGACGTAACTACTTCCACCCAGGAGGCATAAGGCTAGGAGTCTCAGAGATAACTAGACTTGGAATGAAAAAGTCTGAGATGAAAGAAATTGCAGAGTATATCAAGCAGGTTGTAATTGACAAAAAAGACCCAAAAAAGATTTCATCAAAAGTAAAATCCTTTAGAAAGAGCTTTCAGAAAGTGCGGTATTGCTTTGATAACAAGCTTGGCGCATATGAATATGTAAAGCTACGCTGATATCCTGCTGTGGAGTATGGTTTCAGGTTTTGAACAGACATATCTTGCTATAACCTGTAGAAAAAATCGTGGCGTAATATAATGGCAGATCATCTTGACCCTGTTGAATGTGTTGGGAGATTTGTAAAGTATCAAATTGTGAAAATCCATCAAGCCAGATATGATTTAGTCTGAAAGATGCCTCTAGGACGCATCGTATTTCAAATTAGCATTTAATGACTTGTACTAGTTCGCTATTAGATTCAGCAAAAGAAATTGTGAATTTATTTAATATTGACCTAATCTCATCGATGCTAAGCATGTCGCGAGAAGCAAAGATTATGGCACGATCACTTTGTTGTTTTTTCATAATAGTTTCAAGCAAAACAAGGAATCGCTCATCACCCTTATCAGTTAGTTTGAATTTCTTGTGTGGTTTTGTTTGTAATTTTCTAAGTGAAAATCTAATATTATTTTCTCTGTCAATAAAGCGTTTGTGAGATAGTTCTCTATCAAAAACCAAGTTAATCCGTCTGCCAAGATCACAATATTGATTGCGACAAAGTCCAGTACGATAATCTTTCAAGATTTCAGTGCTTGCAAAAATGGTTATGATTTTGCCTTTTGGATGTATGTCCATCGAAGTAATAATTTTTTTAATCCAAGAAATGAGTAGTTGCACCAAATCTCCAGATGTAGAAGATTTTACAATATCAACTAGTATATTAGTATCTATAACCAATCCAATATTTTTTTTCTTTATCAATTTATATCGAAAATTCGCGGATTAACTCATCCATAGCAGTTTGAAAAATAGGTTGTTCAGCTTCACCATATTTGTCTACATCGATTTGTTCAATATTAGTAAGGTTGTCAGTACGGTTAAAATAGTACAATCCCAAATCAGAGTGTTTGATTTTTTTAGAACTTACCATCGCTAATAATTTTTTAACAATATAATCACTGTGTGTGGTAAAAATTAAATTAACTTTTTTTTCATGTGCAGTGCGTTGTAACAATTCAATCAGATTCAGCTGTCTAAAAGGCTCTAGATGTATCTCAGGCTCTTCTACAATTAACGTTCCGTTTGGTTTTACATAATGCATTCCAACAGATATGGGAAACCATGACACTACTCCTGAGCCTGCTAATTCTAATTTGGTAACAAATCCGGTTGAATCATGATAGTCTACTTGTGTGAGTCCGGTGTGTGTTTTTACAATTTTTATTTTCCCTGGAAATACTTTTGAAAATAGTTTTTGTATATTTTTATCAAGATTGTCAACCTGTGCCAATAACATTAGATTGTAGAACTGTTCCAAATACTCAGGCAACCTAAACGATTGCATAAAATTTTTAATGCTTTTTACAGTGAATTTATCAGCATTTGTTGTTCCATTGCCTTCAAAAGCATTTAGTAATTCACTTAACAAACGATTTCGACCATCATTGATTTGTTTAAAAGTTTGAATTATCCCGGTTCTTCCAGCAGGAATGTAAACTGTGTCATGTGTATTTGTATATCTGTTACCATTAAAGTAAAAATGCATTAATTGTAAGAGTTTAGATGGTATGGTGGATTTGTTTGTCTTGATTACAAACCCCATAGAGCTGTGCAGGGATTTGACATTAATTGAGCATTTTGACATGCCATGTGATATAACATCATCAAAAGAAATGTCTGCCTTGCGCAAAATTGAATACAGATATGCATCAGATAAACTATTTTTAGGTGACTCTTCCAATATTTGACGAATTTTTAGCGGCACTGCTTTTGTAGATATGTCAGTTGAGTTAATTGCATAAATTAATTTTGCCACAAGTGATTTTCCAGAGTTGTTAGATCCAAAGAAAACATTGATTTTGTTTGGTTTGATTTTCCCTTTTCCAACAGGCCCAAAATTTGTAAAATCAAGTTCCTTATACTTCATGCCTGAATATTACATCCAATCTATAAAACCTTTTTAAAATGGATTTGTTTGTGAATTTATCTTTGATATGATGTTAGTCTATAACTAGTCTAATTTTTTGTAATGTTATTTTTCATAATAATTTACGTACGGCGCAGTTTTCTAGATGATTGTATTCACAGCCACTTGGCAAGGCGTTCCCTCTCAAAGTCTGCCTTCTCAGATAGATGTTGTTCTGTAGAATCTGAAAGTTTTGTTGTAGGTTTATCCTCAGAGAATGCATCAACTTCTACTAGTGCGGCAGTCTTTCTTCCAGATTCTAGAAAACAGCCGCCCTTGCCGTGGAATAGTTCAGGCCCACCACCGGATGTGATTTTGGTAATGATACTTTTTGCCACTGCCTCTGCCTCACCTTCTGCAAATATGCCAGCCTTGGGAACAGCACCACTCCCTGCAGGCATACTTGTCACATCACCTACTGCATAGACATTTTCAAATTCTGTAGTACAATCCCTAGATACCTTGACGTATCCATCCTGACTGGCAAGTCCTGATTCTGCTATTACCGGGGGAGCAGTGTGCGGAGGTATGGCAAGTAGTAAATCAAAGGGTGCAGAGCTATTCTCAAAGACGAGTGTGTCTTTTTCCACGGATGAAACTCTACATGAGGGATGAAATTGTATCCCCTCAGAGTCTAGCATTTTGAGGACATTACTACTGACATCCGGACCTGCAGCAGGAAGTGTAAGTGGTGCTGGGCTGTAAATGTCAATCTGAACTGTACTCCTAGTTCCTGCTTCTCTTAACATAGAGTCAATCAGTAGAGCGGCCTCAAACGGGGCAGGTGGACACTTGTACGGCATGCCGGTTATGCAAATTGCAAGCTTGCCTGACTTTATACCAAGTATGGCATCACGTATTCTTGCTAAGTGATTATGATCATATAGTATCATTCCATGTTCTGTTAGGCCGGGCACTTTTTCAGGTGCAAGTGCAGCTCCCATGGCAACTATCAAAAAGTCATATGAAATGGTCTGCTGAATAGTCTTTACCTGCATTCCCTCAAGGTCTATATCTATAATTTCTTCTTTTACAAAGTTTATGTCTTTTTTTTCGAGACCGCGCAACGAGCCGGTTGACTCTTCAAATGTTCGCTCGCCCCGAATTATCCAAAGCTTTGCAAAGCCCACCATGAACCAGTCTTTTTTATCTACCAGTGTGATTTTAACCTCAGATGGTGTGAAGCGTTCCCTAATTTTGTTTGCAGCTGCTAGTCCACCAAAGCCGCCGCCAAGCACCAAGATGTGCGGTGGGTTTCCGGACAACTCAACGCTCCTGTACTGTGGGTCGAATCAGTATCTCATTTACATTTACATGTAGAGGTGAATCTACTGCATAAATTATGGCCCGGGCAATATCCTGTGCCTCAAGGGATTCTGTCTTTTTGGCATTCTCTACAAATCCCTTTAGGGACTCGTCAGTTATGGTACTTACAAGCTCTGTTGAGACTACACCGGGCTCTATACATGTGACGCGGATATTCTTTCTTGCGCTGAGTTCTTGCCTCAGGCCTTCGCTGAAGGCAGTTACTGCATGCTTTGTTGCACAGTATATGCTACCTGCTGGAAATACAATTCTACCTGCCACTGATGAGATATTCACTATATGGCCAGACTTTTTTTCCAACATGTGTGGTAGTACGGCAGCAGTACAATATAGCACACCCTTTATGTTTACATCAACCATTCTATCCCACTCTGAAATTTTTAGATTCTTGATAAAGCTAAGTGGCATTAGTCCTGCATTATTCACCAGTACATCAATTGAGCCCCACTTTTCAAGAACCGCATCTGCAAATGACTGACACTCTTCTTTTTTTGTGACATCTAATTTCTGTGAGAATACCTCTCCGGATTGGTTGATTTTTGATTCTAGTTCTGCCAGCCTGTCGGTTCTTCTTGCACCAATTGCTACTTTGGCACCAGCTGCTGCAAGTGCTTGTGCTGCTGCATATCCTATACCGCTACTTGCGCCTGTTACTATTACCACTTTATCTTTTATCATGATGTTATCGGTTTTTGACTGGACGGATTTTTAATAATAACCTTGTGACTGATGTCTGGGGTGTGGTATCTGGGGGTAACTCCAGTCCTTGGGATTGTACATGCCAAATTGACCCACCAATCATGATGGTGGGGCCATTTTTCATAATCTGGACTAAGATAGTAGATCAACATCTGGCATATCAATATACGCAACGAAACACCATAAGTTTGCTTGGCTATAAGATCCCTCAACCATATCCAAATGTTGGCAAGTATGATGGATAGGACATAAAATAGTATCCCTATTGCAGGATTGGTACTGTTTGTCATGAGCATGATTGATTTTGTGGTTCTGTACCCTGTCTCAATATCCCATCTTTTCTTGTACTCTTCTGGAATTAACTTTTTGATATCT
>JAPOPJ010000233.1 GCA_026712925.1 Nitrososphaerota archaeon | reverse complement strand
TCATCAAACCATATCATCAAACCATATCATCAAACCATATCATCAAACCATATCATACAAGCCACATCATCAAGCCAGCAACTAGTAGCAATGTAGATAATGTAACACTGTATGTGTGACTGTAAAATCTGAAATACCCCAGTAGCGTGACTATCTGTATAGTGCGGCCAGAAATTATTATAACCATGCTTTGAAGGGAATAATGATGCGGGTTTTTGTGGCAGTCGATATATCTGATCATATAACTGACGTAATATCAGAATTTCAAGCCAGTTCTGGCATTGGCGGAAAACCAGTCAGGCCGCACAACATGCATTTTACACTCCAATTCCTAGGCGACATACATGATAACTCTAAAAGAGTTATAGCAGCATTTAGTGGTATGGCTTTTTCAAAGTTTGACATAAAATTGCAGGGACTAGGGACATTCCCCGAAAAGGGGTCACCTAGGATAGTCTGGGTAGGAACAGACAGTGCCGGGGGACAGAAACTGTGCGAGCTCTCAGAAATGGTACGCCATACTCTTGCACCACTAGGCTACTCAAATAGTACTGCCTTCAAACCACACGTTACAATATTTAGATTAAAACCAAGAGATACGGTAAGTCGGCTTGCAGAGTTTGCCGAGACTAGTTTTGGAATGCAACAGGTTTTGACTATAAAGCTCAAGCAAAGCATCCTGAACAAAGATGGTCCTACATATACGGATCTTGCAGAGGTAGCTGCATGAAGGATATAATACAAAAGGTAAGGAGTTTAGTGTCTCCATCCCTACAAGCAAAAAAATCAAAAAAAAATCTAGCACAACGTGCCATCAAGCTAGTAGAGGAGCAAGCTAAAAGATATGATCTAGTTACAAAAGTAGAGTTTGGCGGCTCGTATGCCAAGGGTACGTGGCTTGCAAAGGATGCAGATGTGGATATTTTTGTAAGGTTCAAAGAAATGGCAGGAAAAGAAGAGTTTGCCAAAATATCCCGGGAGATTGGTTTTGATGCCATGAACAAGTATGGGCCGTACGTGAGATACTCTGAACACCCGTATGTAGAGGCTGTAATACAAAATACACAGATTAATGTAGTTCCATGCTATGATGTGCAGCCCGGTAGATGGAAGAGTGCGGCAGACCGCTCGCCATACCACACTAAAAAGATGCAGTCAGAGTTGACACAAAAGATGCAAAGTGAAGTACGAGTTCTCAAGACATTTCTCAAGTCAGCAGGTGTGTATGGTGCAGAAATTGCAAGACAGGGCTTTAGCGGATATGTAAGTGAGGTCATGATTCTAAATTTTAAGAGCTTTGAGGGTGTGATTAAGGCTATGACGAATCTTGAGAAGGGCGCTGTAATTGGGCAAGCCGGAAAAAAGTTTGATACTTCTTTGGTAATAATTGATCCCATTGATGAGATGAGAAATTTAGCAGCTGCCATATCAGAAGAGAATATTGGGAGATTCATCCTACGGTGCACTTCCTTTGCAAAAAGGCCTAGTATGAGATTCTTCAAATCTAGCAGGCCAGAGGCCAGACTGGGTCTTGAGAATGTACTGGCAGTGAGGTTTAACTTTTGTCCTAGGGGTTCAGAAATCATCTGGGGGCAGCTAAAGAAAGCTACCGTATCTATTTCAGCTCAACTTGATACTGCTGGATTTAATGTGTTGAGAAGCATGCCACACACAGATGAGCAAAAAGATGCCTGTTTGCTGTTCTTGCTGGAATCCATAAAAATTCCAGACAAGCATGTAAGGTATGGGCCAGATTATTTCAGGAGAAATGATGCACGAGAATTTGTAGGAAAGAACACCCGAAATTCTCAGATGATGTGGCTTGGCAGAGACGGACGCATACTCTCACTGGAGGAGCGCGAATTTTCAGACGCAAGAGTATTTCTAAAAAATCTGCTTGGGAACAACAGGGCAGGCATTCCAAAGGGCTTGCAAGACGATTTCAAGCGGGGCTTTGGTGTCTTTTCGGGGGCTCGCATCAGCAACGAATCAGTTAAAGAAGCCGCCCTGAATCTTGTCTCTACAGATGACACGTTCCTTCATTTCAACTAAGCATCTTTCAGAGAAGCCATACTCTAGTATCATTGGATTCCCGCGTGCAACTGCGCGCCAAGTGGCCCGGCGAATATCTGAGATGACATCGCTAGGAATAGATGCAGTATCATTTACCGGACCTACTACAATTGGCAGGCTTGGCGTACTAGGCAAGGGATATGTAGGTGTTGTGGTGTTGGGCAAAAAAGGCCGCAAATTAGTTGCAGTAAAAATAAGAAGAACTGACTCGCAGAGAAATAGCATGCGCGGCGAAGCAGAGATGCTAAGAGCTGCAAACTCTGTACGTGTGGGCCCAAAGTTTTACAGTTCTAGCAGGAACTGCCTAGTTATGGAATATTTAAAAGGCCGCAACATTGGCAGTTGGGCCGAATCACTTGGCAGCAGGGGTAGTGCTAATCAGGTAAAGGTGGTGGCAAAAAAAATACTAGAGGACTGCTATAGACTAGATTGTGCCAGTATAGACCACGGGGAGCTAAGCAGTATATCAAAGCATGTGATTATCGGGGAGTCACAGCAAAACATCATAGACTTTGAGGGTGCAAGCACAAAAAGAAGAGCCTCTAATGTTACTGCTGCCACGCAGGCAGTCTATATCGGCTCAGGAATCTCAAAAAAAATAAGAAGGGTTTGCAGTGTGCCGCAAAAGGATATCATCATACCATATCTACGGAAATACAAGCAGGACGGCTCGCGAGAGAATTTTGAGGCCTTGTTAAAGTTACTAAAGATGCCCACAGAAGAGCCAAGATATCGCAAGATTAAAGTTAAAAATGGTGGGATTGGCAGGATTTGAACCTGCGACCACTAGTCCCCCAGACTAGTATCATAGCCAAGCTAGACGACAATCCCTCATGGATATGGCTGGAATGAAATTATTAAATTCTCGGATTGTGTAATAATATTGTTGAAAATCTGTACAATATGCAAAAAAATCTCCGCAACAGGCCAAGATCACCTTGACTGCATTCAGATGCGACAGGTAACATTAGAAGATGAAGACCTAAAGCGCCTTGTAGAAAAAACAGGTGCAAGTAATTCTGGGGAACTAGGAGTCGAGATACGTGCCATACTAGAGCACCTCTCAAGGGAGAAGAATCGCACCTCATAAGTATGAGGTATGGAAATACGATATGTGTGGTTAATCCTTGTACTTTCCACAGTCGTAACTATTCACGTTCCAAGATTATCTGCGCACGTAAGGGGAAGAATGTATGTTGGTTTTGTGTTTGCAGTAGTGTAAATGTAAAGAAGTAAATTAGAAAAAGTCTCGAGGTGTGAGAACAAGAGTATGGCACATGTGTACCAAGTCATACTATGGGATGCAATCTAGGCAAAGTCTGTAAGCACTGACTGGTCCCCCTGATTCTTGCCAAAAACTAGGTCAATCTCATCAGATAGTGCATGAATCCTATTTCTCTGATATTCGCTGACATCATACTTTCCCACGAGTTTTTTTGCAAGTTTTAGATATTTCTCCACAGAACCCCGCGTAATTGTAGGTATTAGTTTATGTCCGCACACACATGTTTGAATTAATGGCGGGCGGCGGTACGACTTGCCACAACCAGTACACCTAAAGTTCTGCTTTGCATACGCCCGGAGATTACCCATAATATCTGGAACTAGATGTGTAGATATCACATTAGATACAATTTCAGACGTGTTCACCACATTAATGATGTCGGCGTTTCTTACTTGCATGTCAAACTTGTCAAGCATCGAGCCTAGTGTAGAGTATGCACTACGCGACTTGGAGGTAGTCAGGGAGCTTGTCTGGTGAGTATAGTAATAGTCATAAAACTGCCTCTCAGTCTCGAGTCTAGATTTTATAATTTCCACTGATGACACATTAGATGCCTTTTCCTGCCTGAGTGATGATTCAAAAAAGTCAAGCGGTAGTTGCTTTGTTACTTCTAAATTATGTGCCTGCGGCTGGGACTCGTGCGGCAACACTATGGGCTGAACCAATAATGGTGCATCCATAAGACCTCCTATTCTATCTGAGAGAAAGTGTCTTGAAAAGTTTAGCAGTGTATCCATTAGTAGCATTATTGAATCAGCATCCCCGTCTGCATCTCGCCTCTTGGCAGAGTGCCAGTTTGGTGTCCCAAAGCAGACGTGCGTTTCAGTATATCCTATAATCCTACCTACAATTCCAACTGATGTGTGCGGAGCAAGCCCTATAATTAAATGGCCTACTAGTTCATCCACATTCCTCACATTGTAAAAGGCTTGTTTCTTGTAGAACTTTGTCATTAATACATCAACATACCTACACACTGACACGAGATACTTTCCAGCATCATACGGTATTATGACATCTTGCATTTTCAGCTCAACTATCTGATCTGAATCTGTAAGAGGCACGCCATCAATATCAGTTTCATATCCCAGTTTCTTCAGTGTATCAATTGAAGTTCCTATCCATGATGGCCTAAAGTGCGTCAGCGGGCCGTTAGTCGCATCAAACCGTACTGTACCATCTTTGAAGATGGTCAGGCCCGCACTCTGCCGGGCAAGACCTTTTTCTAGCGGCTCTGAAATTTTATCCTGGCTGATTAATTCCTTGACTCCCTTGAATGGCTCTTGTGCCCGAAGTTCCATCTTTTCTTGTGCCTCCAAGAGCTTGCTTTTTAGTGGAAATGCACGGTGAGAGTATGATACTGCAGGCCTCTTACACCTATTACAATAATCTGAATCAAGCACACTCCTGCAAGAAGCACACCTAAAAGTGACACCGGTCTTTTCCCCACATACACTGCACCGTATCCCAATAGATGGTGCTTGACAGGTATCGCAGGTACGATTGCTAATATTGGTGTAAAAGTCCTCCTGCTTTGATGCCTTTAGCAGGTCCCTTGTAGGACCACCCATACTACCTATTGGGAATAGTACATGTGTGGGCGGCTTCATCTGACGCGGTGCTGCCTTTTCTGGCCTGCCAATCCGCACACCAATTGAAGTTGAGAACTTTGGTTTAATCAGAATGCCTGATGACTGGGAAATTATATCAGGTACTGAATCCCCAGAGATGTGAGGTATATTACGGAATAATAGATTGTAAAAGATTTTTGCCGTATCATGATATAACACCGGGACATCACCTTCCATCACATGCTCGGCTGCCAATCTTTCAAGAACTGGTTTTGCGCGCGCAGAAAAACGTACAGAGTCTTCAGTTGATTCTGCATCTAAAATTATGGCAAGCTCTGCAGGAGTGATGTGATCCCAGAAATGCAAATATTTAGGGTATAGTGGAATCTGCAGCTCTGATGATAGCTTGAGGGCCTCATCTAGTGTAGGTGTTGTGGTGAGAAATTTTTCTAGTTCTGTTGCACCAGAGTCTGCTATTCTTTTTTTCAACTCTTCAGTCCAAAACTCTTCTACATACCCTGATGGCACCAAACTAGCATTATTCTCTATAAAGTCTCCAAATGAAACTAGAATGTCTCCTAGGTGTAGTATCTTGTCAATTTTGTTTTTTATCGATATACCATGAGGTACATCCCTAACCCTTACTACATCACCTCCCTTCAAGCGGACTGTCGGAGTCTCTATAGAATCCACAAAGGCAACTGTAGCACCCTTTCCTGGTATGTCTATTTTAATCTGCGTACCTGCTGCAATAGTGTGATCAAGCATCTCTGCAACCACAGGATGAATCCCCACTGACGCAAATCCTGTATTGCATGCCCTGCCATACCGTAATCTAAAACCGCCTGGCTTTTTGGGCATCGATAACACACTTCTACCGGCAATTACTTCGCGCATTCTCTTTGAGGCAGCATCCTCCTCGTCATCACTTATCTGGACTGCACCCTTTAAATCATTGAGCCAATCCCAGCCCTCAAGATTGTACATTTCTATCCTCTTGAGGAGTTTTTTTGACCTCCCAATTAGGCCGTCATTTAGCACCCGAAGTGCGCCACCACGCACCCTGTCAGTCTTGATTCGAGTCATACCTCGGTGATTGACCACCTCAAAAGGATCAGTATCTACACCATCAATCTCTACTGGCAAATTTGATATGACGTGCTCTATATCCTCATCAGATATGTGGAATTGAAAATTACTCGCATCCCTCTCATAGATGCGCAGTTCCTCGACAAATCTGCCTGTCTCATCATCAAAAGAGTTTGCTTGATATTTTGCCAGTCCTGCTGCCTTTCGTACATGGTCTGCAATCAGCATAGTTACAGCAGATTCTGTACCGCCTGCCGAGCGCATCGGGCCTGCTATTGAGACTGAAAGGTACTCACTCTCATCTCTATTCCTTTTGATTTTGACCTCGCTTATGCCCTGCAGTGGGGCAATCGTAACCCCCTCTGTCACAATAGCAAGCCCCACCCGGACTGCCAAGTCAAGTTTCTCCTCTAGTGTAGCATCAGGTGAGGAGTACTTGCCTAATGCAATCTCCTTTGAGAGTATGAGGGCAGTGAGCTCTTTTCCGTTTGTCTTTAGCAGTTCCCGCAGTGGCCCTGCAATGTTTGTCTCGTGCATTTTGGCAACCCTGTCTGCCAAGTCAAAGACGATTTTGGGCTCAATTGTACCTGAAGAATCTACAAGTGTAGATTTTGCAGCTGCGGCATGCTCAAAAATTGTATATGCATCTACTGATAATTTGGAGTAATAGTCATGATAGTGTGCAGGCATATCTATGCCCTCGATTCTGTTTATGGCATCATTTTCTGACAAGGCCAGCTAAACTCCTGCTATATCCCTTGAACTGCCCCTGCTATCTCTACAAGTTTCTCAATACTGCCGCCCTTTTCAAGTAGGGTTCCAATTACAAGCGCGTCAGCTCCTGCATCTGCAAGCCCTTTTGCAGTATCAGCATCCCTAATTCCACCGCCAACTAAAATAAAACCATCAAAGACACTGCGTACTGCACGCACCATATCAGGAGTTACCGGCCGAGTAGCACCAGAGCCTGCCTCTAAATATACAAATCTCATACCAAGGAATCTAGCAGCCAAGGAATATGCAGCTGCAATCTTTGGCTTTTCGTGAGGTATTCCACGCGCAGAGCCTACAAACCAAGCAGACGTTCCCTCACCAATAACTAGATACGCAGTAGGAAGTGGTTCTAGTCCGAACTTTAACACGCTTGGTGCCCCAAGGGCCTGTGCCTGTGTTATGAAATAAGGGTTCTCCGAGTTCATCAACGAGCTAAATAGTATGGCATCTGCATCTGGCACTACTCCAGTAACATTTCCTGGAAAGAGGATTATTGGAATCTTGACATTTTTTTTAATTCCCTGTACGACTTGGGACATCTCAATTTGGTTGGTAGCAGACGAGCCCCCTACAAGTATTGCAGATGCGCCAGCCTGCTCTACCTGCTTTGCTAAATTTTGTGATGTCTCAATTTCAGACACCTCCGAATCAATCAATACAAAGAGTAATGTGCCCTTTTTTTCTAGTTCGGATTTTAGGAATGATTCCACTATACTTTTAGCCATACGGTTGCTTAACAGCCGAGTCTTTAAACTTTAATTAAAGTATGGTATACAAGTTTGTATAGCTATGACTGAACCCGAAGAAAGTAATTTTAACAATATTATCAAAGAATTAATCAAAAAATCACTGTTTACTGAGCGACAAATTGAAATTATTTTAAAACAAAAGGATCTTCTTGATGTCAAGTTTCCCATAACAAGAGGTGCTTATTACAGGCAAGTAGGCCAATCTAGGGAGAAATTAGTCTCATTCTTTTATACAGTTGCACTTTTGCGGGGTTTAGGCGTGCTTTTGCCTGATGATATTGATGTGATGTCAGAACTATCAGAGCAAATAGGTGTGATAAGTCACAGTGATGTCTTTCCAGAAAGGGAGCAAGATGTGATAAGTGTGATTGATAGAGTGATTCGGCAGGCATGTAGTCTGTGATATGTAATGTTTGGATACAATCATATCTGTAAAGGCCTGTGATAAAATGTGTGTGATAATTCATCCAAGATGTTAAATAAATTTATTCGAAGACATTATATCACATCACAGGCACAAATCTTGTGATGATGATTGAAATTCCAGACCCTCCTGTGATTTTAGGCATGGTTGTTGCCTTTTTCGTAGGTCTGGGAGGCCTGTATCTATTTTACAAAGTGCGTTCGTACGCAGAAACCCGGAACGGGGCAGAGCCCATGAGTGATGAGAGGCTAGAATACTATGAGAGGCAGCTTATAGACATGAAGATACGACTAGATTCCATGGAAATGCAGGCAACTGAGCAGAAAAGCCCCGAATCTGGTATGAATTTAGAGCAGTTTTTGGAAAAGTTTACAGGCATGGTAGATGCAAAGCGTGACCCGATACAGTCAGATCACAAAAAACCAGCACCAGTGGTGGAAAAACCCGTGCCTGTGCCTAGTTTTGAGCATAGTAATGTAGTTGATTATGTGTTGCATTTAATCACAGATAAGACTATGACGTCACGTGACATCCAAATCACACTAAAGCGTAGCAGGGAGCACACATCACGCCTTATGAAAAAGTTGTTTGAAGATGGCTATGTCCAGAGGAGTAAAACCACACCATACACATATTCCATCACAGAGAAGGGCAAGGAAAAGATTTCTGCCATCAAACCGCAAAATGTCAGTGCAGCTCAGCTTGTCTGAGAATTACACATTCACAACCCACCCGTACTGAATATGGTGGGATTATGTGGTATAATGATGTCACTGAGGACGTGGTATTCTAGTAAAATGGCACATGTAAAGTGAAATGGTTCCCTATCTAGGACCTAGATAAACAGCCAAAAATCCCACATTCCCTAGGTATTTTGCCCAAAATTTGGCTGTTTTACTATGTTTTTAGCATGACTGGCATCAGTCCTCTATAGGCTTACATCATTCAAATCTAGACATATTACATCAAAGTCCCATACCCCAGTTTGAATAATGTCCTAGACCCAAGAACATGTCAGTGAGGGTAGAGTGTTAGTTTGTGTCATTTTGTGTCATTTTATGTATGATGGAATGGTATTTTGTCCTGCTCAAATTTTCTTAGTGCTCTATATCATATTGTATGATATCATTTCTAGGCGTGAAAGTCATTTAAATTTATTAAATATATGAATAATTAATTTACATAATTATATAGTTAACAATTATAAATTACATATTTTATAATTCAAAGCATGTCTGTAAATGAGAATGAAGTCCTAGTAAAAATCTCCACTACTGGAACTATATCTATACCCAAGCAGTTTAGGAAATATCTAGACCTGCAAAAAGGCGAATATGTAAAGTTAGTTTTGGAAAAGGATCAGATTTTCATACGCAAAGTTGTAATAACATAATCAAGGCTGCCTCTGGGCTACTTTTATAATTTGGTATGTCCATTCCCGGCCTGTTCTAGCCCTAGATACCCTACCCTTTATGGAAAATCTGGATAAATATGTGGATATTATGCTAAGTTTCACAGGCTCGTTGAACTCGTCTTCATACTTTTCAAGCACGTCTGTAGATGTAAACTTGCCCATTGGGAAGAATTTGTCGATAATATGCCATATTTTAGAGCCTACAGAGTCCATTTTAGGCGCAGTTTCCTCTTCCTCTATATCCATTAGATTTAGTGTATCGAAAATTTTGAGAATTTTATCTCTAGTGACATTACCCTCTAGTTTTATTTCAAATCGGGCACCGTCTGCATCCTCCATATCTATTCTAATCCGCTTTTTTGCCATTTTGGGGATCTAGTGAATCAATTCTTCACAAATCAAGTGATCTTTAGAATTTTGTTAACAAAAAGAGTTGTTAAGGTTGACTGCGTAGCCCACGCCTAGAGGAATGTTTTTTGTTAACAACAGGTCAATATTTTTTACACGCCTTTAGGCGTGTTTCATGACTGGAGTGGAAATACAGGGGTTGTTTTGGGTTATTTACAATGTTAAGTTTGAACTTCACGCCTAGAGTGGAAATACAGGGGTCAAAATGGCCTATTTGTGATATTTCTTAACGTAACTTTAACAGGTTGTTAATACACATCCTGCTGTAGGCAGGCGGGCCCTGCAAGTCTGGTCAACCCACACACACCTAACTCATACACTAACATCACGCCCAGTACCACACCTAATTTAGCCTCAAAATTACACCACATCTACCACACCATATCCCACATCAGATAACCCACACACCTGTATTTCCACTAGCTTTTTCTTTTAATTTTTTTTTAAAGAAAACAACTTAAACATTATTAATTACAAACTAAACTAGAATTAGTTTATCCTTCTTTACATGTAAAGGGATATGATATGATATGGTACAGTGGAAATACAGGTGTGTGGGTTGAGCGATCCCGTTGACCAAATACTTGATGAGGCAGCATCAGGCAAATCTATAATAAAAAATCGCGATATACTACATTTTACCTACATACCAGATACAATCCAACATCGGGATGATGAGCAAAAACAAGTAACCCAATCACTACTCCCAATATTACACCAAGCAAGACCATCCAATTTACTCGTATATGGCAAGCCTGGCACTGGAAAAACACTTGTAGTTAAAAAAGTCATTTCCAAGATACAAGAACGGGTCGAAAAGTCAAAATTTCCAATTAAACTAGTTTATACCAACTCTAAAGAAGAGACTACAATTTATGGTCTGCTGGTAAGTTTTGGTAGGCAGTTGGGTCTGCAGGAGACAGAACTACCAACATCTGGCCTTGCAATTAGTGAGGTCTTTAAAAGACTCCTCAATATGATAAGTAAAAAGAGTCTAAATGCCGTATTTGTAGTAGATGAGATTGACCATCTTGCACAACTAATCTCAAAGAACCACAAGGATATACTATACCAATTAACTAGAGCTAATAACCGACTTGAAGGTGGCTCACTAACACTAATTGGGATCTCAAATGACCTTACATTCAAAGAAAAACTAGACCCAAGAGTGATTAGCAGCCTTGGCGAGGAGGAGATTGTCTTTCCCACGTATAATGTAGAGCAGTTAAAAAAAATCCTACATGAAAGGGTGCAACAAGCATTTGAGCCTGATGTGGTGGAGGACCCGGCACTAAATCTATGTGCTGCCATGGCGGGTGGTGAGCACGGTGATGCCCGAAGAGCAATAGACCTCATTCGGGTTGCAGGTGAGATTGCAGAGAGGGGAAAGTCAAGTGTAGTGACTAGCGTACATGTCCGTGAGGCCACCCAAAAAATAGAAGAGAATAAAGAGCAGGCCTCCTTGAAATCATACCCACTACACGAAAAACTGGTAATACTTGCTGTGATAAAGGCAACCGGTGCCTCTACAGGAGAGATTTACCAAGCATACAAGGCACTTTGCAAGGCAGTAGGCAGGGACGCATTGACGCAGAGGAGAACTACCCAGATGCTAGGTGAAATTGAACTCTCTGGTATTATATCAGGTAGGTTGGTTCACCAAGGAATACACGGCAGAACAAAAAAATACAAACTTACCATATCAACTGAGATGGTTAAAAAAACATTTGAGCAGGATTTATCACTAAAGGACGTTGTCTAGGTCTGGGTTATAATTCTCAGTGAGAGCTTTGAAGGTCTTTAAATTAACTAAAATTGCAATGCCTGGGTTTGGTAGCATTCCTACACTTGCCTGAAATGGTGTCTGTCTCTGCCACGAGCCTGAATTAATCAGCAACACGCCTCGATATGTGCCCAACTCTGCTTTATGCACATGGCCTACATGGAAAATGTCTGGTGCCTCCTCAACAACTAGTAAATCTTCACTTTCTGGTGCAATAGGTGTCTGGCTCCCATATATTGGGCCTAGGTGTCTTGCGCGCAATAACTGCCGCATTACATCTACTGGGGAGTCATAACTTAGGCCCGGCGTGGTCTTTACTATATCATCTATGGATTGGCCGTGAAACATCAACACCCTCACACCATTAAGGGATACTTCTGCTGGGTTTCCAACCATTGTGACATTTTTCATCTCCCACAGTGCCGGGCAGTACTTTTTTGGAATAGCAGGTTGTGGTAGGGCTCTCCGTCCTGGGTCATGATTCCCGGGCATGATAACTATCTGTATGTGTTCTGGAATTTTTTCAAGCAGTACTCTGGTTCTTTCAAGTTGCTCCTCAATAGTTTGGCATACCAACTCTTTGTCTTGGTCTCGGTATATTCCCACACCATCAACCACGTCCCCACCAATCAGGACAAAGCGAACCTTCCTTGCTACCGGGTGTGGCCCTGCAATCCACGAGACAAACTCTGAAAACTCTTTTTCCATAAAGTATTTGCTTCCAATATGCAAATCAGAAAGAAAGACCGCATAAACTTCAGACTCTGACCTGTTGGGAGGATGGTCTGGAATATCTGGCAGGATCAACTCTTTTATGATGTACCCAGAGTTTTTTCCCGTTATTGCCTTTATCATTACAAACTGATCACTGAGTAGCGCGCCTGCCTTCTCCTGCAGGTCTTTTTCAAATATTATGCCCTCAAATGTACCAGTCGGGTCCTCTAGAGTTATTTTTGTGACATTTCTGTCTACGTTCTTGGATGATACCAATCCACAGATATAGACCTCGTCTGCTTTTGCAGTCTTTGCAGAAGTGATGGTCTTGAGCATCTTTGCCTCGGGCCGGTCTGAAATGACTCGCTTTAGTTTTTTAAATCTGCTTGCAAAGAGTGCATTATACCCACTGACACCCTCGGCACTAGTTATCTTTGGTGTAGGGTCTGAGAGTGTCTCAAGCTTGCACTGCACCTCAGTTTCATTTGTTATGCCTAGGTATGCCTCAAAGTCACCCTGGCTTATCTGGAATGCCTTTGCTCTTGTTTTTTCCCGGACTATCCCTCTGATTGCCTTCTCTAGGCTCTTTACATCCATGCTTTCTAGAAACCCTAGTGCGTCTGGGTGTATCTGAAAGCCCTTGTTTAGTGCATAACTCAGCACGACTGCCATCTCTTTTTTCAACATCATATAATGTCGTGTGGTTTAATTAAATCTGCGCCCACAATACCTCATGTCGTGGGAAATGCTTCGTATATCCAGAAATAGATTGGTGGTCTTTTTTGTCTTTATGGGGGTGTTTTCAGCAGTGTTCCAGCTAGGCTCTATGTCAGAGGTATCAGAGGAGGATGCTTCAATATTCATGGAGCAGTTTGAAGAGTTGATAAAGGATATTGACGGGCCGGGCATATTTCTTCATAATACATTCATCGCATTACCCATGTTCCTGCCGGGTGCAGGAATTGTGTGGGGCATGGTTTCTGCCGCAGCTACCGGCTATGCGTTTGCAGCCATCACAACTCTTACACCAGAGTTGGGCAAGATTCCGCCACTTGCAATATTATACCTGTCCCCATTTGGAATCATGGAGCTTGTAGCATATTCCACTGCAACATCAAGAAGTTGGATAATAATCACATCGCTCATAAAAAAGAAGGGCCTACAACACCATATCATACCTACTGTAATGGAGATAGGAATCGTAGTAGGTCTGCTGTTGGCTGGTGGTTTTTTGGAGTACTATATGCTAGAAATGGCAAAGGATGAGGGATTTACCATTCCGGGCATGTAAGGTGTTGTGTGAGTTCAGTCCTTGTGATTATACACTCTTAATTCCCCCACAGCATATCATACATTACATGCCTAGACATGGGTGCAGGATCATTTCCCTACCGGGACCTGATAATCATATTCTCTACTAGTTTTATCATCAGTTCTTTCATATTCAGTTGCGGTCCAACTATACGCCAAGGGATTGTAAATACCTCACATTCACCAAAACAGCAAAGTGTCATACCTACCCGGAACGAATGAAATTTTGCCATACTCTTAGGGATGTAATTATATATTATTATTCTAATATAATTAATAAAATTATGTAGTAATGCACCCAAAAAATTTATGCTTCCGGGCAAGTATGTGATGTATGATATACTGTGGGAGAATTAGATGTGTTACTTGGGATATTATTCAACAAAAGTATGTGTTCACGTCGTGCCTAGAAAAACAAGGAACATTCGCAAAATGTATCAAATTCGTTCCTGAATTAGAAAATTTTTCAAACCACATGAACAAATACCAACAAAGATGTGTTTTAAATTCCGCACCCCCAAGGACTGATTGCACATTATGAGCTTTCTAGGGTGTTACAAACTTGCCGTGTTGCGCAGAGCATGGCAGGGTTGTTTTGTAATTGGATTTGTTCTATTAGGGTGTTCGTTTACCATTATCATTTTGAATGACTATGCATTCATAACATCCACATACATTATAGTTTGTGTGGGATTTGTATTCGTGGCGGCATTTTTTGTGACTGTTATCATGCATACAAACGAACTCAAGGCTCAGGGAAAACCCGACCCGGACGGATTCCCAGTATGTTAATAAAAACTCTAGGCTCGGAAAAAACAAATCTGGACTGACAGCACCGGGCTCTAAGCATGTGATGTATGTGGGTTTGTGGGAGAGTTAGGTGTGTGTGGACAATCACAGATTAGATTGTCACTTTGTGACCCTACCTTGAATCCGTCGTGATAAATCTACAAACAGTAATTGCTAGTCTCTATGACTTGTTTAACTCTTTACAGTCTTGGGTTCATTCCAAAATCTCCGTGAAAGTTAATATCAAACCAAACCAATCTGTAGGATGGAGAGAAAAGGGCTCAGTTGTCACGGCTGTTATCTTTTTTCGTCTCTATATGATTTAACGCCTTCAGATTATGTAGTTAGCACTGGTTTCATGCTTCTATCATACCATGCTAGTAAAAATAGGCATTATTCAAAATTAATCACGGTCACATTTCCTATGTCTTGAAACTAGCTAGAATGTATTTGGCTTGTGGGAGAATTAGATATGTGATGAATTTCTTGATAGAATGGTGTTTTAAATCATATCATTTCAGAAATGTGTTAGTCAATATTATATGTCACCCAACACATGTTTTATTGTGGTTGGCATCAATGATATGTTTAATGATGCAGACGCAGTACAAAAAATCAAGAAAAAACTTCCAGAATTATTTGCAATTGCAGAAAGTGAGGCCTCAAGAGGTGGCAAGATTGGAATGGAGATAGGCTCGGTACGGGAAAGAATACTAATTTCACTATTGCGGTGTTATTTTGGCAAGAAAAATGTGGATGATGATATCCCCATAACTGGAAAAGAAACAGATGTGATCCTTTCAAATTCCCCCATATCAATCAAAACAAAAACAGGCACTACATCTGGCATCAAAATAGTGTGGACAGTTGACTGGGACAAAATAAAGAAATTTGTGGATAGTTATAATCCATCAATGGATATGTTACTTGCACAAATAGTGTGGGGTATGGAAAAAGGCGGTTTATTTTTTATTCCTTTAAAGGTACAAAAAACAGTGTTCAAACAGCTTGGACGTGAGTCGTATTTTACCATTCCACGGCGTGGTACAAACCCAAGAGGTGTAATGTATTCAAAAATTGCAATGGAGCAGATGCTAAGAAATGATGATACCATTTCAATAAAAATAAACTGGGTTAAACCAAAAAGAAAAATAGACATTTACAAAAAGTGGGATGAATATTGGGAAATGAATTAGCTTAATTTTTGCTGTGCGCACTCTTCCAGTACTCTTTTTTTCATGATTTTGACATATTCCTTGTTGTTATCAATCATTAGATAGTCTCTGCCAGATTTTATGGCCGCTATTGCAGATGAGCCTGAACCGGCAAACGGATCAAAGACAACATCCCCCGCAAAAGAGTATAGCTGTATGCACCTATATGGCAATTCCACTGGAAATGGTGCTGGATGTCCAATTTTTTTAGCATTTTCTGGATTAAATCGCCAAACACTCTTTGTATATTCTAAGAATTGATCTCTAGTTATGGTGTTTATGCCTTTTTTTCTACCATATTTGCCTTTTGTGAAAATCAATACATATTCGTGCGTATCCCTCAATGTGGGATTTGTTGCAGACATCCAGCTCCCCCACGCGGTAGAAGTTCCAGCACCTGCGCCCTTTTCCCATATTACCTCACCACGCATAGAAAATCCATTTTTGAGCATCAGGGATATGATAAAAGAGTGATATGGTATGTATGGTTTACGACCCACATTTGCTATATTGATGCAGGCCCTTCCACCATTGACTAAAATCCTGTACGTCTCTGCAAAGACATCATCTAATATGGAAAAATACTCTTGCAAGTCCATATCCTTATCATAATTCTTACCAACATTGTACGGCGGGGATGTGACCATAAGATGAACGCTAGAATCTGGTATTGATTTTAGATTTGTACTATCCTTACATAATATACCATTGCGATATTTCCCTATACTATTTTCATACTCTGACTGGTCAATGTCTATATTATCAAACATCTTTCTGCTATAAAATGAAGCAGAATCATGGTTTACGCGTTTTGTACCACCAAAGCCGCTCATTGCCGTTTTTGGATGCTTTTTCTCTGTTTTTAACATGATTCACTTTTTCCTCACAGAAACGATCCATCGGTTGTTTACCTTATCCATGCTCCATTCCAAGGAATCACCTTGTTTAAGATTTAACTGCTTTACTATTGACATTGGAACTGTAGTTCTAAGAGAGTTTGCCATATTAGCTGGAACGAGTTTTGTTGTATCCACTATATCATTACAAAAGACATAGGTATTAAAAGATACCTTATTGTTTACTTTACTTTTGTTACAAAAAGTGAGTATTTCCATCATTGGCAGATTAACTGGACCATACCAATTGACCATTACTTACCCTAGTATGGATATGGTATGTTGGAACAATCATCTAGAATTATAAAAGATATAATGAAATGGTGCTCAGACTGCAAATCATTCATCATTGGCACTTAATCTGCCTCTGATGTTTCTTTCAAATCTGTCAAGCATGTGTCATTTTAGTTCAAAACTTGTTCTAAATTTTACGATTCCCGAGAATGTATGTGATAATGGTTATACTTGCCCGGAATGGGAAAATTTTTCACTATTCCATCATATAATATGTTATATATTACAAAACTAATATAACAATATACCATATTTCAAACCAAAAAAAATCAAGCGCTCCGGGCAGGCGCGGCAGAAGTAATTATTCACCATCAGTCCTTCGGATTGTAGAATTTAAATCACAATTTTGTTGGCAAATGCTGTCCATACTATTTCTTTAGTAGGCATGCTTACCCACCTGTATCTTGAGAGAAAAAGGTGGGCAGACACACCATTTTAAACGAGGAAAACGCGGGTTTAATACCTTCCAATTCATTCTGTCTATACTGAATCTCCCGTTTGGAACAAGACACAACACCTTGTACGGACTTTCAGACTTGACAAACATGCCTACTAATAATGGCAAAAACCGGTGTCTGTCCAAACTCTGTACATAAAATGGGTGCAGATGGTGTGAGAATCCCCACCGGCGACTGGTTGCTGAAATTATTAAAAAACAAATCACTACCCCAAATGATTAAACTAACTGACAAATGCTAACAGAGTCTGCAAAATCTGTATCACTAACTAGAGGTGTACTGACAAACAAATTTGGTAAAATTGTAGTGGCAATAGACAAGAACAATATTCCACACTATGACAAAATCCCAAATATGAAATATATGGTGCATTCCAAGTACGAGTATGGAACAACACTGTTCCAGTCATTTATGACTGCAAAGATTGTCTCTGGAAAAATGGTGATGCATATTGGCATACAGCTAGTTACAAGAGGCAAATTTAACCCTGAATTTGTGCGTAAAACCATCCAAAAATGCAACAAAATACGTATTGGGGTACAATTATTCCTGCTTGAC
>JAPOPJ010000313.1 GCA_026712925.1 Nitrososphaerota archaeon | reverse complement strand
TGTTTCAAGGATATAATCAAAGACAGCCAATATTTAGATCAGCAGATCAGAATAGCAATAGCCTCGAATTTGTGTAAGAATATCATACATTGAAAGCTATGCAAAGTGACCTATTCTGTGAACCCTATAACATATTAGGCTCAGGACAATTAGTAAAACATGGCCATATCACTCCATAACTGGAGAAAGTAAAATTGGCAAACGACTCTGCAATAGAGTGGACAGAAGCTACATGGAACCCTACTACAGGCTGTACCAAAATATCCCAAGGCTGCAAAAACTGCTATGCTGCCACTCTATCAAAGAGACTAAAAGCGATGGGAATCAAGAAATACAAAAACAATTTCAAATTCACACAACATGAAACGGAAATAGAACTGCCACTAAAATGGAAAAAGCCAAAAAAGATCTTTGTAAACAGCATGTCTGATCTATTCCATGAGAATGCCAAAATGGAGTTTGTTGCAAGCTGTTTTAACACAATGACTAAAGCAAACTGGCACATTTATCAAATACTTACAAAAAGACCCAAAAAAATGGCTGAATTTTCAAATATGTTTTATTCTTACTTTGGTTTCCAGATACCAAACAACATATGGATGGGGACTAGCGTGGAGGATAATCAAACAACTTGGAGAATCAAGGAATTACATAAAGTAAAATGCTATACAAGATTTGTTAGTTTTGAGCCACTTTTAGAGGATATTGATAAAATAAACCTGTCAGGAATTGATTGGGCAATAATCGGAGGCGAAAGTGGCCACCATTACAGACCCATACAAAAAGAGTGGATTCAGGGTTTGATTGAGCAGTGTGAAAAACAGGATGTAAAGGTGTTCTTTAAACAGTGGGGAGGATTAAGACCAAAATCTAGAGGTAGAATCATCAATAATAGAACCTACGATGAATATCCAGAAACAAAACCAGTTATCAGCAAGAAACAGTATATGAAAATAGACGCTATAATAAATGGTGATATCAAGTTTAAAAAAACTAAATTCAAAAAACTATACCAATCAATTTAATCTACACTGAGTATAATTAAAAATGGATTAGAATGTGAATTTTATTCAAAACACCCAAAATGCGATATTAGATATGATGATTGCTAAATCTCTTTGAGATATATGATTAACTGTCAAGTTTCTAACTGTTTACTTTGATTTTCTTTGCAATATAGAACCAAATCATACACTCAGACTAGATGTAGTATCCTATTTGATGGCATCTAGTATATGGTATGAAAAATCAATCCCAGTATAAATCACATAGACTGTATTCTATATGCCAATCACAATAACCAATTTCAAACAAAATTACAAAAGAATCCAAGTCGTATCATCAAAACTGCACATATAACAAAAGATTAGAATCACTACCAAACAAAAGTGTTGTAGATAGGAATTAAAGACATAAACCACACATATCAAAATGTAAACCCCAAACTACATCCCATATACGGTTGATTAGTGCACAAAATTTGGCAGTTGCATACACCACAATACATCTCAAAAAAAACCATACATGTTCATTTTATATGTGGAATATCAAATGAGAG
>JAPOPJ010000312.1 GCA_026712925.1 Nitrososphaerota archaeon | reverse complement strand
TATAATCCTAGGTGGGCCTAATTTTCGTTCAATAGATTGTATAACAAATGGCCATTCTTGCTGTGTTTGGGATAATATGATAAACTCGGATATCTTTTGGTCCTCCAAACTCCGAATTTGGGGAAGAACCCAAATAAAATATTTAGACATAAGAAAAATAGTATCTGTTTACGTTTCATGATAGTTTACACACGATTGGAAAAGAATGTGTGCTGATTTTGTGTTTGCAAAAGCATGGGTGTGAACAGTTACTAGGCATATACAATCCCAAGGACTGGTAACATACTGTGGGCCTCAAAGCTCTTGGTGAGCTACTAGACTGAAAACCTGGTGGTCCTGGTTCGATTCCCGGGGGGTCCACCCCACTTTGTGGACAAGGTTTTTATTTTTTAACTTCCTGACTAAATCAAGGTTTTCAGTCTAGTTGTCCCCGCAGAGGATCGCGGGGACTTTTTCCTATACCTCGCCTCCTTACTGTCCGCATCTAGGACATCACTTATTTTGCCTCCAATTTGACTATCTTTTTCCTGAGTTTTGCGTTCTCGCGCCGTGCCAGCAAATATTTCTCTGGTAGCCTGTGACACGCAGGGACTCTACCTCAAACTCCCTGACTGCGGGCCGGTCATCGCCTCTTTAGTACGCGTCGGCACATTTTTCTTAGTAATCTGATATCATCATGCCGCAGTCGGGGTTGGGCGGCAGTCAAACACCTCTAGTTCCACGAATATCTCGCGTGAGGCCATCTCGCCAAGAATGTAAAGCTTGACGTATTTTGCCGACACTCAGAGGAACCTTACAATGTCGTTTTTCTCGTACCCCAGTACTATAGTTCCTGTGTTAATTCAATCACATGGCCATTAATTTTTGATAGAACAAACTAGATTCTAGTACATCTCACATGCAATATGAAATCAAAAGAATTGATACTCCAGAGGAAGGACTTTTTGTCTGGTACTGGCAGGTCGTATCTACTAAAGTGTCACAAAATAGAAACAGATTCCAAGATTCGTGACAAACTCATGGCACACATACTCAGAAATGATAGAATGTCAATACGAGGTATTGGCTGAACGCTTAACAGACCATACACTACAATCCATGACTGGTTGCTTCATGTAGTTCAACTTGGCATACTTGGTAGGTATGAGATGATGCGAGAAGGCATGTCTTGCAGACTAAACTCAAAACAGCTTGCACAACTATACGCAGACATAAAAGATGAACCAAATGAATGTGGTTTTGAGAGCAAGGTATGGACTTGCAGGATTATAGTCATTCATGCCAAGAAAAAGTTTGATATTCAGTACAGAACGTGGCATGTATGATTTGTTTGACAAGCTCAATTTTTCATGCAAAAAACCAAGACAGAAACACCCCAAATCAACCTCACGACGAGCCATAAACAAGTTCAAACGTGAATCTAGTACCATTGTTAAGAAATATTCAAAAGACTACAAGATATTTGCAGAAGGTGAATCATATGATATACTTGGGTGTACTGTCAAATCAAGTTGGTATTCCAAAGGCAAACAGGCTGAAACAACAGTTAGTTGTCTCAAAAAATAATGCTCGTTTGGTGCACTAGTTGAATTTGAATTTACACACAAATTCTACTAAGGTAAACAGTGAGACTTTGTGATTTCCTTGCACATCTATATAAAAAACACAGAAAATTTGTAATGTTTCTTGACCATACATAATATCACAAGTCTGTTGCTACCAAAAAGTTTCTTGCAGAATATGGTAAGGACATATCTTTGATATTCCTGCCACCATATATGACAGAGCTTAATCCTGTGGAGATACAGTGGTGTGGAATCAAAGGAGCTGCCAATAGACTGTACATAGACGAGATGAAGAAATCCATCAAGTACATGCTGAGAAAAGATGAAATCAAAACTGTGAAGATGTTCGATTATTTAATACCGTGACTATAGAACCCAGAAATTAAATTCCAAAGAAATGGTGAAATACATTAGAGATAAATTTCATAGTTAGGCTGTAAATTAGACAAAAAATATTGCTTTATGATTTGTATGAAATAGTCATTCATGTACAAAAAAAATGGATTTGTTGGACTAGTTGTTGTCTCGTCCACCGCCAGACGGTTTGCCTGGTTTCTTGCTAGGCCAGCCTCCGCCTTTTCCAGAACCCTTTCCCATAGTTTCACCTCCCATCTATATCACTATATGATGTGATTTCCACATTATTATAATCTCATAACATGCACAATCCACTATAAATTTGAGAGAAACGATTGGTATTGATGTTTATTAGTACCAAATATGCTAACCATTCATTGTCTGAAAAAGAAAACAGTGGAATAGGAGGTACCATAGAGAGTAAAATAGTATCACTAGTTCACAATACGCAAGGAATATCCAAAAAGGAGATAATTCAAGGTATAGAAAAATCCAAGATGGCAAGCCATAACACGGTAATAAAGCAGATTGAAAAAATGCTAAAAGATGGGATTATCTGTGAGCGTCGTATATCTGGCCGCAAAAATTATGAATACTTTACACCTAATTATATAGATGTAAACATTGAGGAACAACTAGAGAATAACTTTGAGAATCTTTACAAAATGTTCCAAGATGTAGAAAAAGAATCTGAGAAATATGATCATCAACTCAAGCGCAAAGTAAATGAACACATTGAACACCTTCTTTTCAAAACCCCGAGAGAAATAAATGACTGGAAGGACTATTTCAAAAGCCAACAGGTATCAGAGTTATCTGGCATACGCGAAGACACAAAAAATATGATAAAACTGCTTGATGAGAGTTTTGAGAAAAAAAATCATAGCCTAGTGACACATCAGAAATTAACAAGTGTCATACACAGGATGAGAAATGATCTCTGTAAAATGGACTGCCAACGAATAAAATTCATCATACAAAAGCAAAAAGCTAGGCTAGCCGAGCAGCGCAGTGTAATAAACGACAAGCTTGCTAGCCTCGAAAATGACTGGGACAAGCATTATACTGAATGGTGCAAACTTGAAAGCAAAATCAAGGAAAATGATCTAAATAATACCTATGTCAAATATCTTGTAGGGATGTATCTGCGCAAAAAGTCAGACACTATACAAAAGATACAAGCCATGCTATATAAGATGAATATTCAAGTGAGGCACAAGCTAGAAGAGCCATTTCTAAAAATCTGTCATGCTAGAGATTACAGCATACGGGAGGAAAAATCCCTTTGTGCCGAACTTGAAGAGGCAATAGACAGGGACGTATATGATGATAAAAAAGAAAAGATACGTATGGAACAAACCAAGACTAGATATTGCGAAAAAATCATCGATACAATTTTCAGGCGCTTAAAATCCGATACTAGCATAAATGACATTCTTGCAGAGATTCCAGAGGAATACAGACAAACCACATAGGGTAATTGTCAATATGTATTTGTTCACATTCCAAGATAGTTTGTACATGATTGAGGAAGAATGTATGTTTCTTTTGTGTTTACAGGAGTATGGATGTGAATCGTTATAATATTTCTATGTACACCACATGTGTGCAAGATTGTGCTGAATTTTCCACACTAAAAGCCTGACACATGCAGTTATTCACTTATTGGATATGATATTATTCTACTATACATCTCTAACTAAATTCTAGGCATAAACTTGAATAGTTACTTTTTCAGCTTGTAAGCTGTAAAGTATCTCTTGTGAGATTAAAGGCATAAATAACAAGATTGTATGTATTGAGTAATGAATATTATAAGCACTAACAAGCAAATCGTACTGGGTGTAAAGGTGAAAATATGAATATTGAAAATGACATGGCAGAACTTGAGGATTCTATTCATAAAACTCTAAAAAATAATTCCGATGATCTAAAAATGTATGAAGAACTTTTTAAATTGCAACAAGTGTTAAAAAAGCATAAAGAAGATTTATTCAAGGTTAAAAATTCTGATGTGTTTTACCTTCATATGGCAGTCCGTGTTGCAGATATAATCCTGGAAAAAATGCTACGTAATTTTAATAAAAATTCCAAGATAAAGTT
>JAPOPJ010000309.1 GCA_026712925.1 Nitrososphaerota archaeon | reverse complement strand
TAATTTACCTTGACTGCATCTATCCCAGACAGGTCAACATCAGTTTTCCTCAAAGTGATTGTTTTTTGTGGCTCTACATCTCTGAGAAATCCTTGCGGGTCAGTTAAAATAAACTCAGAGTCAGATTTGATTTTTGAGAATGTGCCTGCTGATATTTCACCACAAATGGGACTTACTAAAAAGCAATCTGCATTTACTTTATCATACTGTATGTCGTCGCATTTGTTTTCAAGTTTCAGTGTTCGGTCTGCTCCTGATATGTTTATTGCAAATCTAGTAGTAGGCGTATTAGTAGTAGCATTTGGAAACTTTATGTTTTTGTCTGTAAGGTATTGTACTGGGAAATCATTGCCAAATTTTGTGTGCAATTCTGCATCAAACTTGAACTCCCTTGCAGTAATGCCACAGTAGCATGCCGGACCTCCTACCTGCTCATACTTTGAGCCTTCAACGTTTATGGTATCTATTGCACAGTGTGCAAATACTGCAAGTTTCACTTTCTTGGATGGTTAA
The DNA here is from genome assembly GCA_026712925.1 of Nitrososphaerota archaeon. Lineage (GTDB taxonomy): Archaea > Thermoproteota > Nitrososphaeria > Nitrososphaerales > Nitrosopumilaceae > JAPOPJ01. The sequence continues at coordinate 5,460 of JAPOPJ010000309.1, read as the reverse complement.
TGCTGGGAATTTAGTTTTTTGCATTTGCTGATGTTTGTGCCATACATCATACAGATAAATTAACTATTCCCTTTCAGTATATGCTCTGCGATATTAACCAGCACATGGTAATTATGATTCAGACAAACGGCACCATCCCCAAGTATATGGTGTTTTTATAATGTGTATAGTATGGTATTATATACACATCTTGGCAAGATGTTTTGTACAAAATGTTTTGTGAGATATGTTGTTATTTGACTAGATAGTGTTGTGACATGTATAATGTTGTGACATACATTGTATATGATTTGATACATATTTCAGAATACATGTACTGGTAATGCAGGATGCCATGTCATCTCCACATACATGAGATACAATCACACATATCATATTATAGTATGTTCCGCACCTAGTATGAATATTTGGTAGTATGGTATTTGCCCATAGTAATATCACCATCACGTAAATTCAACCGCAGATGTTTGAAAATACCACTACACTACAAAACACCAAAGATTTCAAGAATACAATGCTGTGAAATAATGCTGTGAAATTATACCAGAATGATATGAGATATACGGATGATCTAGCATGTGCACAAAATTATTTCAGATACATAACAAGAGATACTATCGCAGCTTGCCACGCTTTCGTCTGTTGTCTGCGGATCTGATTTTAAGAATCTTGAAGTGAATGGCGCATGATATGCAATACCATTTCAGTACTGTAGGGGACGCAATGTATGCACCCTGTGCTCTAAGCTCCTTGGCAAGCGTGTGTTCTACGAGGTTTAGCCTAGAGGTTACTTTTTTTGCCTTGTCTTTTGGGACGGTCTGCCCACAGTTGGTGCACTGTACCACTCCAGAGGATCCCTTTCCACCCTTTGTTCTTCCCCTGCTTGCACGTTTTAATGGCATGATCATGAGCTAAACTGCCTACTTATATTCTTGCGTATGAAGGCCGCAAATTCAAGGATTTTTCTAAATCCTTAGCATTCTTAACAAAATCAATACGATCAGACTCCAATATACCAAAACCCGTTCTATGGATACTAACAATACAGATTGTTTCAACGATAAAAGACAGACAGTATCAATATCGGAGAATCAAATAGAAAAGGCCTCAAGTTTGCAGAAACCATATCCATGATACCCAACAAAGCAATGGCAACCAACTATTCGTACATCCCAAAACCCATACTAGAGATGCGGGAGAATCCTAAACGCCTAAAATTTGTCATAAAAGACAGGCATATCAAGGTCAGAGGGGCAGATTAACAAAAGCCTCGAGTTTGCAGAAGAACCGTATGAAGAATTATACCTGTTCAGATCTGTACAAAGTGCATTCCTACTCTTTTATGTTCCTACAAGTAACAACCATTCTTTGAAGTAGCGTAGCACCTGCAATCAGTATAACTATGACTATTGCAGGCTCCATAAACCCAATCATTCCAATTATGGCAATAACTAAAAGTCTCTCTGCACGCTCGCCTATTCCTACACCCTGTAATTTGATATTGAGTGCATCTGATTTTGCCCTAGCATAGCTTACAAGAAGCGACAGAGTTATTCCAAGAAATACAAGATATGGTTCAGCATGGCCACCTGCAAGGATGCCCAGAAATATTGCAACCTCGGCAATTTTATCTGACATGGAGTCAAGGTATCCACCCTTTTTTGAGGTCTTGCCAGTGACGCGGGCAACCTGCCCATCAATCATATCAAAGAACCCTGATGCAAGCAGTAATACTCCACCAATAACAAGTGCGTATTCTGGTGCTATTCCGTATGATATAGCGGCCATAATGGCAAGTACCAGTCCTATAGCAGTCCAAAAGTTGGGAGAAAGTCCGGTTGACGCAAAAGATCTCCCAAGTCGCTCAAGTGCGGGACTTAGCCTGTCTCGAAGGTTGTTTAGCACGAATTTTTCCCATTACTCACGTATATAAGAAATGACTGATGATTCCTACCCAAATCTGGTACTCACTCAAATATATTATCCCTCTGTCACGCCAGGACACATTTTAATGCAATACGTATAAGCACATAATCAAATCACCCCATGTTACAGAATCACACCCATCATAACACACTATCATGTCAGCACTATCATGTCAGCACCATTACTGTAACTCTGATCCGTACTCTAGTCAAGATTTTTTCCCTGTAGCACACATGGCAATTACACTAGACATTATCTTTGCAGCAATGGCAGATGTAGCACCATTATCAAACTGTGGATTCAGTTCCACAATATCAGCACATGCAATATTTACACCATCTAGAGAGTAAATCATATCAAACAACTCTCTAGGAGTAATGCCTACAGCTTCAGGATTTCCCACTCCTGGCGCATAGCCAGGATCAAGCACATCAAGATCCACACTCACATAAACAGAGTCAAATGATGATGCAAATTTCTTTAATAGTTCTGGTCCATCACCGGCCTTAATCTGCTCATCAGATATGGTTTTGATTTTATTCTCATTGAGAAATTCCATCTCTTCTCTTACAAAGGCACGTGCCCCTACATGCAAAATATTCTCAGAGCCACACTCCTCTACTATTCTTCTAAGATATGCTGCATGACTAAACCGCTCACCTGCATACGAATCCCGCAAATCATAGTGGGCATCAAATACAACATACCCCACATTCTTTGGAAGACTTGTGTATGTAGCATATGTCAAAGAGTGCTCACCTCCAAGAATAATTACAGGTCCATCTCTTGCAAGAATTTCGGGCATTATTTTTTTTATCATGCCAATCATCTCTTTTACCACTACTGTATGAGTCAAGTTTCCAAGATCTTTTATTTTTTCATCCTCCAAATCTATGCCAAAATTAGGATGAAAAATCTCAATGTTGTTAAATGCCTCCCGAATTGCATCAGGACCAAATCTGCATCCAGGCTTGTAGGAATGTGTAGAATCAAATGGAATGCCAAATATTGTGGCAAGCGGTACCCCATCACTAGATGATGTAATGAGTGTGCCAGAATTGAGATATAAATCTGAAAAGCTCAACATGTCACGCCATTATCTGTGGTCTTTGTGAGACATATTTTGGCATGTTCAGACCAGAAAATGGTTTTCCATGTGTCTGCGCGTTAAATTCGGCTATGAAATCATCAAAAGATACTTCCCTTACATTACCTGTCTGCCGGTCTCTGATACTGAGATTTTCAGAGTCTACTTCGTTTTGTCCAATTACCAAAATGTATCTAATCCATTCCTTTTCTGCATCACGGATTCTCTTTCTAATGCTTTCATTTCGGTCATCAATATCAACGCGAACATTTCTCTTAGACATTCTTGATTCAAGATTATTGCAAAACTCTAAAAATTCCTCCTTTAATGGAATGATTCTCACTTGTGTAGGGGCAAGCCAAAGTGGGTACTGGGGCTTTCTTCCCTCAGATGCATCCCGTGCAGCCTTTTCTAGTAATACGTAAATTATTCTCTCTATTGCGCCACTAGGGGAATTGTGCAATATTACAGGGTGCATTGGCGTATTATTCTCATCGACAAATTCAATATTATACCTAGCACCATTCTCAACGTCAATCTGATCAGTAGATAGTGCGGCGGCCTTTCCTGCACCATCTATATAATTAAACTCCCACTTTAGCACAAAGTAAAAGAATTTTTCTTTCCACATCTCAACTAATATTGGCTTGCCATATCTTTTAGCAATTGCCCTTACTGCATCGCCATTCTCATTGTAAAAATCCTCAGTAAATCTGATTGCCATCTCATAGTCCTGTTCTAGTATGCCAAACTCTGCCAAGACATCCCTAGATAGGTCAAATCGAATACTAATCTCAGATACTGCTTGTTCCATATCCTTGCAGAATGCATGACAGTCAGGCATGGTAAATGCCCGCAGACGTCTCAGACCTACTAGTTCGCCAGACTGCTCCCTTCTAAAGCTGTACCGTGTTAATTCGTAAAGTCGGTATGGTAAATTCCTATATGACATTTGAAATTCGTTTGCCATGAGAAATTGGCCAAAACATGCTGCAAAACGCAAGAACAATTTTTTCCCCTCAGAATCAATGTTGTACTGTCTTGCAGGAAATCGATTAAAGTAACTCATCATACTAGGATGATGTGAATCATACATTATTGGTGTCTCTACTTCATATCCGCCATATTCTCTTACCCTCTCAGTGACATATCTCTCAATTAGTGATTTTATCATTCTACCATTGGGATAAAACCTCATATTTCCAGAGTCTGATGCCGGCTCATAATCTGCAACTGCCATCTTTTTCATAAGTGCAATATGTGGGGGTGGCTCATCACTGACGCGCTTTTTTGTAGCCTCATATTTTGCAAGTGTCTCAAGTTTTTTGTGCTGTGAAAAGTCAAATTCAGACACATCAGTCATAGTACCATCAGGATGTAGTATCTTCCAGAACGATTTGATTTTTGACTCGCCTTTTAGTGCCTCAGAGGATTGATCTTTCTCGTCTACAATGTGTTTTTTTGTAATCACCTTGGAGCTTTCTGCTAACGGATGCCCCTTTACACGAACATTATATGATTTAGTCCAGCCAAACGGGGCATGATATACCTCTAGGCCAGATGCGCATGACTCCATCTCTAGTAGTATGGATTTTGCAGTTGTAGGGGCTGCAAGATCAGAGCTGAGATGTGCATATGGGTATAGTAAGAGTCGTCTGCATCCAATTTTTTCCATAGATGATATCACCTGGGATATGGCATCCTTTGCAACTGATGAATCATCGTCTTTTTCTACGGCTACAAATGCCACCACTACCTCTTCTAGGCGCTTAGTTTCAGGTATAATATCCTCAGCAGATGAGATCTCTTTTTTTGTCGGGGTATATTCGATCATATCACAGTGGAGTTGTAGTATTCGCACAATTTCGAGTCAATTAATAATTGAATTAAACCTTTTGACTTTGCTGTTTGACTAAATATTATGCCTATGCTGTGAATTTTGGCATAAATCAGACAAAAATAACAAATGATACCCCTTCTAAAATTACCGTAAGAACCATTTCACTGCACCATTTCACTGCACCATTTCACTGCACCATTTCACTGCACCATTTCACTGCACCATTTCACTGCACACTTGCAACATCAAACACATCTCAAATCTACAAGTTATCATACAGGTAGAATTGCAAATATGATATATGTCATGTGTGGAATGATTTTGGCACAAGGAAAAATCAAAACATATTGAACAGGAATTATTCCTTAGAGTCAGACCACATCATTTTGCGCATCTCTCTTCCCACAGTTTCAATCTGGTGTGCATCATATTCTTTCATGTATTTGTCAAATGCATCCTTGCCGCTCTTTTGGTACTCTGATGTCCACTCTTGATTAAATGTACCATCTTGGATCATTGTCAAAACTTTCTTCATTTTTTCCTTGTTTGCCGCATCCATTACCATTGGACCACGAGTTAACCCACCATACCTAGCAGTTTCACTTAC
>JAPOPJ010000105.1 GCA_026712925.1 Nitrososphaerota archaeon | reverse complement strand
TTTATCCGTATTTTTATAATTCATTACAAATATTTGCACAATGTTAATATTTATGTATTCATGGTTATCGATTGTATCTACTCAGGTCTGTTTTGTTTTTATTCATGGTTTTGTATGAGTTCATGTTTTTTACTGCCTAGGCAGAAGATGGACCTGAATACATACTATCGGTTCTTTACCAAATTCGGAGCTTTTGCTAATTTGATCCTGACCTAGACATATCCAACACGGATGATAAATTTAAGGAGTTTTAAGTTCCGGAATAATTTCAAAATGTGCTTTAGTGTTAGTATATGTCATTTTTGCAAGTATCTGTTCACGTTCCAAGATAGTTTGTGCACGAACGAGGAGAATGCATGTTGATTTTGTGTTTGCAGGGTATAGTTGTGAACAGTTACGAATCGTTCAACGGAATGTAAAGTATTTCTAGTATTTGTCGAGGATTGTCACATGTGATCTCAAACTCTTTTTGTATGTGTTGTGTTATAGTACTATCATCAACTTCTATGTTGCCTTCCCAGTCCATCCATACTAACGGTGAAAAAAACCTCATATCAGTGGATGCGATATAGAATTTGGTTATCATTTCAGGTATGTTTTGTCTAGAGTCATCGACTTGTGTCTTGTGTGTGACTGTTTCTGTAAGTATTAGTATATCGTTCTCATGCGAATGTTTTTCAGCTATTGATTTTATATGTTCAAAAAGTTGAGGCGGTAGTTTATCTTTATTATCATTTTTCAACGTGTTCATTTTTTTTCTGATTTCTTCTTCATCTTTAGATTTCAAAATTTTTTCCATTTTTTTTATGATAGCTTTACGAGGCCCTATTAAATTCTCAAACATTTCTTTTACACGCGATTCAGAATCATAATACAATTGATCTTTGCGTATTTCAATTGGTTCCAAACCCTCTTCTGTTTCACTCATCTTGGAAGCATAATCGATAGCTGTTTCATCAGGGAGTGAATAACGCCACCAATCTGATGTACTCTCGATACTAGTTTCAATCATCTCCCACAACTCCTCTTCTTTATACCCAGACAGTGGTGCACGATTAATCGTTCTACTTTTACGATTAGCAGCTTTACCATGTCTATTAGTGTATTCTGCTATTCCGTTGCTTAGTTTTTTCATCAATATCCACATTATGCGCTTATACTCTTTTTTATCCTGAAAATCTCGAATCTCTTTCCACTTAATGTCTGCCACTGGAAGTACAGAATAGAAATTTCTCAAGTACACAATTTCTGGTGGTATTTCAGCACCCAACGGATTCAACCCTCTCAAATCACTTTTGTGTCTCATTGGTCGATCTTTATATTCAACTATCTCGAGGTAATCTTTTTGCAACTTGCTAGCTTTTTCATCATCATCTCCCGCTACCAGTATCGCTTGGCGCTTCACTACGTTTCTCACTATTTGTTGCATTCCTGCTACTGTGTTTAAATCATATAATACTGACATAACAAGTTTAAAGCGATATTCATCTTTCACTGTTGGTAAAAGACCGCCACTTACATTAGGATGTGTATTATTATTCTTAATTACATCTAATAGTTGCGATGATTCAGTATAAAATCGGTCGTGTATGCATATCCCATCATATTCGTCATTAAAAGTAGCTTTTAGCATTACATTTGTGTCAGGTATTATTACAATCAATTCTATGTAAATAACTAAGTAATAGTATCTAAACTTTTAACAAGTCTATCATGTTGCCAAGTTTTTTTGCCTTGTTGAGGTTTAAATTTATTGAAATCCACTAGATTCTTTGTACGGGCAAAACCAACTAAACGCATCATGCAGTCTAATACTTGATCTTTTTTTGCCTCAATTATCCTAGTATCATTATCCTCAGTAAGATCAAGTATTTCATTTATTAGTCTTGACACAGTAGGAAGCGCTTCAATGAAGGACATTTTTGGTTGCTGGTGAGTTTTTTCTTCTTCTGATTGTAGTATGCATTGCCACTTATCCTTTGTAGATTGAATAGTAACAATTAGAGGTGAGCCACCATGGTCTTTGATCTTTACAGTACCAAACCGTGCGTTCTTCAGAATTACTATTGCAACAGAAATAGCCATGGCAAAACAAAACCCGTCAACATGTTTAAAAGTTAACCATTTTCTTTTATGTTTTTTTAATTGTTTTAGTAATTTCTGCATCTCTTCAACCTGGCTAGAAATTTCAACCCAACGGGTGTATGAACTTTCTGCACTCCTATTAACCATTACAAGTGTTCTTACAATGTTAATATTTATGTATTCATGATTCTTCAGTCTTCACTACTTGCAACAAAACCATCCTAAATAGTCAAATTCCAATAAGATAGTTGTGCTTGACGGCAAAGCGTGTCTAGAATCCACTTCAATGGTCTTGTCATAGCACATAGCAGGGAAAATTGTAGTACTTAGTTTTTTACGTAGAATTGAGTGTAATAATACCGGATACAAATGTAATTTTAGTAGGTTCTTTACCAAATTCGCTGCTTTTGCTGATTTGGTCCTGACCTAGACATATCCAACACGGATGAAAAATTTGAGAGGTCTTGTGTTCCTTAGTAAGTTCAAAATGGACTTTGATGTGGAGCAGTGTATGATCACTCTTGTGGTGTTTGGCATTATGGGTGCGGTAAATTTTGGCATCTTTTGTCCATCCAATTACCGTATTTAAGGAAGAACCGCCAAAACCACTGCCATACATGCAGGGCAATCAGAATTGCTCAATGTCAGACATTTGTGACAGATAAAATCACAAAACCGACTAAATATCACAAGTGCCAAATTTAGAAAAGAACCAAGCACACTAACAAGATATAACTGATAAAAGATATCAATTATTGTGCTGAGAATTACCTTTGTTTCTGGCAACATATTCCATGATCACACACATGCAGATACAGAATACGAGCACCTCCGAATCAGCAGACATGATGCTGAAAAGAGCAGGTTGCGCAAAAGCACAGACAAGGGTACTGATATTGGGATTGTACTAGAACAGGGCACAAGACTACGACACGGCGACATATTGCAAGGTGATGAGAAGACAATAATAATAGAGCAGATACCTGAAAAGGTCGCCACACTCAAGCTAGATAAAAACGATACAGAATCGCTTATTCTTGCAGGACATATAATCGGAAACAG
>JAPOPJ010000104.1 GCA_026712925.1 Nitrososphaerota archaeon | reverse complement strand
TTGATGATATGGCTTGTATGATATGGTTTGGTGTATGGCTGTATGGTGTAGCCTGTATGATATGGTTTGTCCGATTTCCCTGTTAGAATATTTACTCGCTTACGCGGTAGGGTGTACCGTCTGCGTGATACTTGGTAAATGTAGCAGCAGTGCCATCCTTGTGATATTCTGTGGTTTTGTAAGGCTTGCCATCCTTGTAAATGGTAGTAGTAAGCTTGTCGCCATCCTCATCAAACCACACAATTCTGTCAATTGAGCCATCTGCATTAAGGTGTTTGAATATAGCACTACCGCTTGCATGTACGGTGTAAATCAACTTCTTGTCACCCGTACTTGGGTTGAGTTGTGTGCCTGTGTATCCGCCTTCTTCATGCCACTTGAAAACACTCCAGTGCAAAAGGACACCATCTGACTGGAAGGCCTTACCCCATACTATGAATCCCTCATCATTATATTTTGCTGTGCGGAATTTCAGGCCCTCAGAATCATACTCGGTGATTCTCTTTACACCGCCATCCTTGTAGAGTACCTTTACCATTATCTTCACACCATCGGCATCCCGGTGTATCTCTTTTTTCACACTACCATCCTTGTAGTAAGTGTATTGTGTGTCTGCAGTGTCTCGCTCTGACATGTCGCGATCTGGATCACTTGGATCGGGAAAAGAAAGCCACGCATATGCCTGCTCTGTTCCCGCAATAGCAAGTATAGTAACTGTCACTGCAACCATTCCTAAAAGGATGATGTTATTCAACATCTGTGGTATGTAACAGTAAAATAAAAAACTTTGCTAGTGGACATAAGGTAGTGGCTACAAGGCACAACTAAACCATGGTACACTCCATACGGTAACTTCATAGAGTGCATCACACAAGATACAATATTGCAAAAACTAATCGTATGTCTGACTGGCATGCCTGGCGCAGGCAAGTCCACCATTGCATCAGGTCTCAAATCACAAGGGTATGAAATCATCAACATGGGAGATTCTATTCGAGAGGAGGCACAAAATAGAGGACTAGAACCAACTGCGGCAAATTTGGGAAAAATGATGCTGGAACTAAGGGAGAAAAACGGGCCCGGTGCTGTAGCAGAGCTCGTCAGGAATAGTATAGAAAAATCCAACTCTAATGTTATAATAATTGACGGCGTGCGCTCTGGTGCAGAAATAGATATACTACGAAAATGTGGTGAGGTAAAACTTCTTGCAATACATGCCTCGACTTTTACCAGATTTGGATTTTTGAAGGATAGGGGAAGGTCTGATGACCCGCAGACAAGGGAGAACTTTGATGAGCGTGATAACCGAGAATTAGGTGTAGGGATTAGTAGCCCTATAGCATTATCTGAAGAGGTAATAAACAACAACAGCATGACAAAAGGTGAGCTTGTATCTGCTGCCTCTGAAAAGATAAAGAGCTGGATATGATGAGCAATTTTAGTGTACAGTGCTCAACTAAAATGACAGGTGTGGTAAATCCGTCTGAAAGTCCAGAAAGGGTAACTGTTGCAATCAGGGGCGTGTTTCCAGAATGTGTGGTAATGGATGAAAACGGCCACATTATTGCAACCTCTTCAGATATAAAATCCCTTGAGAATATACGGGATGCTGTCCGGTCAAGGCAGTCACAAAAGGCATTTAGACGTATTCTTGAGAGGCATACTGATGGTAATTCGACTTGGTTTTACCTAAACAAGCAGGCAGGCTTTGCAGGAAAGGTTGCAGTCTGCGCAGAGTCTGATGAATCGCCGCTTGGCCCCATAAGAGTGACTATAACATCATATAATCTCAAAGATGTGATTAAATGGCTTGCTAGTGCTGACTAGCTAAGAAAATTAAATCACTGAGGTGTAATTTTTTTATCACCATACAGAAAAGCAGATTTGACAAACATTCACTAATGCTATTAAGACTTGGAATTATTGCAATAGTTGCAGTGGGCATTTTAGTGGCGCTATCCCCAGAGATTAACGACTACTATCCAAATGCCGTAACTGCTGGACTCGAGCCACTCAGAAATACTCTAAGCTCAACAGCAGACCAGTCCCTAGAGACGGCAAAAGGAACAATCGACCCAGACGGAAAAATAAAATCACAACTCACTGAGACAGGCAGTAACACACTAGAGTCAGCTGGTGAGACAATATCATCAGCAGAGACCCAACTTCACTCTACAGTTGATACACTAGAAGAAGAGCTGACAGACATTAAAGACTCTGGGACAGGCTTTGTAGAAGAAAAGCTTGCAGGCATTGCAAATGCAGTCGGTATTTCAGAATCTGGAACGTAGCTTACCAAAGGTGTCAACCAGCCCGGGAAGATAGCTCGCTGCTGTATCTCTTATGGTATAATCAATGTCTTCAGACATGGCAGTCTCTTCGGGGTTTACCTCTATTATTGTGGCACCGTTTTGTTGCGCGTATATGGGTAACATATTTGCTGGAGATACTGCAAGGGATGTTCCTACAACTATCATTATATCACATTTGCATGCAGATATCATTGCATCTTGCCAGACATCTTGTGGGAGTTCTTCGCCAAACCATACCACATCAGGTCTTAGTATAGCACCACATTTGCACATAGGTGGTATGCTAGAAATTTTGGCTTGCTTGTCTGCAAAGTCACACTCTGTACATCGCGTCCTTATAATATTACCATGTAATTCCAACACATGACTGCTTTTTGCCCTCTGGTGTAATCCGTCAATATTTTGAGTCAGGACTGTCACATCTACATACTCTTCAAACTTTGCAACTGCATAGTGTCCAGCGTTTGGCTTGGCTACAAGCATGCCCTGTCTTCTCTCATTGTACCACTCCCATACTAGTTTTGGATCATTCCAGAATGCATCAATAGTTGCAAGCTTCATAGGATCATAATTTCTCCACAACCCATCATTCCCCCTGAATGTAGGAATGCCGCTTTCTTGTGACATGCCAGCACCAGTTACAAACACTATATTTTGTGCCCGGCGCATCACTTCAAGTTCTTCAGACTTTAACTGCTCACCGAATTTCAATTTCCAGCATGTCCTTTGCAGCAGTTACAGAGTTATGGATTTTTCCAGCTTCTACTATGTGGTTATCTTCATCTGCATATCTAGCTGAAAAATGCGTCAGTATCAAATTCTTTACACCAGCATTTTTTGCAAGTGTTGCTGCTTGGCTTGCTGTAGAGTGACCAGTCTCTCTAGCTCTATATTCTAGCTCTTCTAAAAATGTAGCATCAAATATGAGATAGTCACAATCTGCAAAGAATTTTTCTAGTTGTGCAGTGGGTCTAGTATCCCCAGATATGCCAATCTTTCTTCCCCGTCTAGACTCTCCGAGAACTTGGCTTGGTGTAATGACATTACCATTCACTATAACATTGTGGCCGTTTTGCAGCTTCCCCCAGAGATTACCTTCTGGTATTCCAAGCGACTCTGCTGCTTCCTGATGGAATCTTCCCGGCCTATCCTTCTCCCTAAACAAATATGAAAACGCCATAATAGAGTGGCCTGCCTTACATGCCTCAATCGAGTATAACTCTGAATCACAAACACTGCCCTCTCTTACCACACTAATCCTAACTGTAAAGGGAAGCGCAAAGTTTAGCATCTTGATATTTGCAGTTATGAACTCTAATGTCCCAGGTGGACCATAAATTTCAAGGTCTTTGGTTCTTTTTTGCATCGACATTGTCTGGAGTAGTCCTAGAATCCCTACACAGTGATCACCATGAAGATGCGTCACAAAGATCTTCATCGGCTTATTCCATCCCAAACCCGACTTTAAAAATGCGGTCTGCGCACTCTCTCCTGCATCAAACATTAGTATTTCTCCGTCCTTTACAAGGCAAATACATGAGAGTCCTCTGTTTGTGGTAGGTTGGGCAGCAGATGTGCCTAAAAATACAAGCTTCATTTTACCAGAATCGTCCTCGTCAGGCTCTTGTGCCTGTAAATGTCATATCTCTTTGCAGGTACAAAGCCTGCCCCGGACTCGTGCCCATTTTTACACATTACTGCCATCCTTTTACGTCTTGGAATCATCAAGGTGAATTTTTTTAGTAGCTCTCTAGGAGGCTCTGAAGACTTTGAGGCCGTTCCGTATGGCAAGTCAGTTACAATAGCATCATATTTGTCATGAATGCTGGTAAAATGCTCAAAGCCTGAATTTTCAACCCTTGACTTAAATCCATTCTCTTTTAGATTCTTTCTTGACATGTTGTACATCTTTTTGTCATAGTCTATACCTATTGCCCCAATTCCCATAGCTTTTGCCTCTAGCAGGATGGTTCCTGTCCCGCAGAATGGATCACATACTGTATCTCCTTCTCTTACGCCTGCTAGATTTATCATTGCCCGTGCTAGTTTTCTGTCTAATTCATGGGGATGTGTGCCGGTTTTTTTAGGTTTTTTGACATCAAGCTTTTTTGAAACTCCAAAAAAATTACCACTATCTGAAAAGACCAAATAAATGATAACATCTGGTTTATCTAGAGACACTTTTGCTTGGGAGAATTTTGCTATCACATCTCCCATGGAATTTTCCAGCTCTGGTGAGTTAATTTGCCGTGATGACAAGTTGACTACACGACAGGCAAACATCATTTCACTATTTAGAACATCAAAGTTTTGCTCATCAAGAAATAATCCAGACATCTTGTGTAGGATTTGTCCTGATATTTGCACAAATGCTGCGCGTTGCGCTATTTTTTGCCAGTCTGTTTTGGATTGGACCATAACAATATTTGAAAATGATTTTATCTTTGCAAATTTATCATATGTTCTGGCAAGTGATATAACCTCATCTACTGCAACGTCTAGATGTTCCTTTGATAGGATGAAAAAACTCTCTGGCATTATCTTACAGCCCTAGCTATTGCTAGTGAGACATCTACAACAGCAGTATTTCCAGGTATAGTGTTAGTGCTGATAATCTTTGTCACACCTGCCTTTTTGATTTTTTTCTCTGCACCTTCGACTAGCAGTCCGTGAGTGCATGCGACATAGATTTTACCACACTTTTGTCGCTTTAGCAGCTTGGCAGCACTTATGATGCTACCACCTGTACTTACCATGTCATCTACTAGAATCATATCCCTACCTTTTACATGCCCGGGGTCTTTTGTAGTGATTTGGACTTTTCCTGTCTTTCGGTTTCTTTGCTTTGCTAGTATGATGTAGTCGGTTTTAAGCCTCTCGGCAAACTCTGCTGCACGCCCGGCACCGCCTTTATCTGGCGAGACTACCAATGGATTCTTGAGGCGCATTTTTTTAAAGTATTTTACAAGCTCTGGTATGGCAGTAATGTTTAGAGTCTTTATCTTAAAGTGCTTTAATCCGGCATTGCTATGCATATCTACTACAACTATCTTTGTAGCACCGGCGCATTTGAATAATCTTGCAAGCACCTTCATCGTTATAATCTCACCTGTTAGAAACGCTCGGTCTTGTCTTGCATATCCCATGTATGGTATGATTGCAGTCACTTTTGGTGCTGCCTCTCTAGCTCTGGCAACAAGGGAGAGTGCCCGGACTAGATTCGTGTTGACCGGCGGATACATAGACTGGACAACTACTATCTCTTGGTCTGAAAGTGTTCCATGTAGAGTTATCTTGTTTTCACCGTCTGGGAATGAAAAGTCCTGTGTCCGTATAATTCGCATGTTTAGCTTGGTTGCTAGCTTTTCACTTAGCTCTTCAGATGAGCTGCCTGCAATTAGTGACTGTTTACCCAATGAATACACCTGCGTATGGGGTTTCTTAAGTTTTGAGTGGTTTCCATACATGAGTCTCATGGTATGGTTATGCAACAAGTTGGGCGAGTTTAAAACTGTCAGCCATAACTGGATTGATGCGCAATACTTTGTCCCTGCTAGGCATCATACTCTCATACAAGCTTGGAAACAAGTACATGTCTGTAGGTTAAACCTAGCCTGCCTACCTGATACAACCATGATACAATCATAATACAACCATGATATGCTAGTCATCTTCTCCTCCTTTGCCAATATCTCCAGCACCATACTCCCGTACGACCTGCTTTCTTTGCCCGTCGAGCTCGTTGATTTCAGATTCTTCTCTCTTTTCATCTCCTTGGTATATGGTTCTAATAGGCCATGGAATTCTTATGTCATACTTTTTGAACTCTTCATACATTATCATTCTCAAGTCTGTCTTGGTCTTGAATTGCGCACCATAATCCCTTACATATATCCACATTGAAAAGTCAAGGGATGAGTCATTAAATGCATCAAACCTGACTACTGGCTGTGCGACATCTACATGGAGATCCTTATCACACCCACAACTAGACTTGTTCTCCTTTAGGTATGGACAGCCGTTCTGTCTCACAAGATGCCTGCCCTTACCATCTACAATCTCTGTCATGCCCCTTTTTCCTACCTTTACTAGGATTGAGGCAACCTGTCTTGGATTATTCAGGTATGACACACCTACCTTTACCACAGCAGGTACTAGCTTGTTTTCTTTGGTATAGTTTACAATCTGGGCAGTAACAAGCTGCCTTGTAGGAACTACTGCAATGGACTCATTGAGCCCATCTCTTACATAAGTCACTCTTGGTGTGATTTTATGCACTATTCCATTATATCCAGTATCTAACTGAATCCTATCTCCCTCAGAAAATATCTTGTCCTTTTTTATAATTAGATACGCAAAATAATTTTGCATCGTCTCTTGTAGCGCAAGCCCAAGGCCGATTGAAAATCCACCGGTTGCAGTAGCAATTACAAACAAGTCCACACCCCACCAAGCAACTACACCTAGAACTGTTGCTGCAAATATTCCTACTGGTAGAATCTGTTTTGCAGATTTTGGAATACCCTCTCTCTTCTTTTTTGCATATCCTGGCGGCCTAGAGCTAGGAATTAGCGGCTCAAAGCCATGTGTTCTTTTTTCTTCTCTCCAAACATCAATAGTGTAAATTTCCTCAGGTTTAGTGCCGGGCTTTAACTTTCTTCCAGACTGGTTATTCCCCAAAATACAATTTTCAAAATACTTTAGATATTTTGCACGCTCAGAGTTCTTCCATTCTTCAAATGTGTTTTTTGTCAGCTTTTCATATCCGCCTATCGGGTTACCTTTTGTAGTGCGGAACTGCTCAAGAAATATTCTGCCTTCTTTTGTTTCAAGATTTTTTTTAAACTCTTCATCAGTCATGTCTTCGGGCGTTATTTTTGGGGGAACCCACTTGTAGAGTCTGTGGAATAATCCTTTAGGATCATCAGGAAACCCCCGCATTTCAAACCACGCATCAAAGTCTTCTTTTTCAAGTATTGACTTGTCTCGCTTATTTAGTGCTATTGGAGCTAGATGTGATATGGTATATCCTATAACTAGGATGTTAAACGTGTTGAGCATCTTTGCAAATATCTCTTCTGCTGTGACATCCTCACCTCTGATAAAGTGCTCCTCATTTAGCAGGTCTGAGCCCTGAATGTATGCATTAGTTGATGATATGAGAGCAATTGCAAAGAGCGGTAAAACTGCGTTGCGGAGAAAGTTTGACAGATGCGGCCTTTGGTAGTATATCTTTTGTGCCCTCACCCACGATGAAAAGGCCCGGTATGCTACCACTATGGCAAGGATTCCTACCACCATTATTATAAAAGCAATTTGGAGTGCCTCTGAGGATGCAAGTATCTGCGATACTGCCTCAAATTCTCCTGCTGAAATCTCTGAAACATCCTCTGTTGCCATGATATGATATTATGGAATAATAGCTAGAATAAAGGTTAAGGCACAGGGCTTGGGCGATGCCTAAAAAGGACACCATCCACGTATGTAACCTTTATCAAGTGCTCATATGTACATAAATCGTTGACCTATCAAGAATCAGTTTGGGACAAATCCCCATCACTCAAGTACTTTACCCTGTCAAACTTTCGTAGCATACCGCACATCCAGGAAATGTCCGAAGAGAAACAGTTTGAAATGGAAGTGGTTGGAAACGTCTTACCATTTAAGGCAAATAATTATGTCATTGAGCAGCTAATCAACTGGGATAATATCCCAAATGACTCTATGTATGTGCTGACTTTTCCACAAAAAGGCATGCTCAGACCAGAGCACTATGAAAAAATGTCTGCAACACTCAAAAGCACATCTGATAAAAAGGAAATCGCTGATGTTGCAAATGAGATTCGCCTTCAGCTGAATCCACACCCTGCAGGCCAGATGGAGCTAAATGTTCCACAACTAAATGATGGCACAAAATTATATGGAATGCAGCACAAATACAAAGAGACATGCCTCTTCTTTCCAAGTCAGAGTCAGACGTGTCATGCGTATTGTAGTTTTTGTTTTAGATGGCCACAGTTTGTTGGAATGGATGAGATGAAGTTTGCCATGAAGGAAGGCGAGCAGTTGGTGCAATATCTGCAAGAGCACCAAGAAATTAGTGATGTACTATTTACAGGCGGTGATCCTATGATTATGAAGGCAAGAATGTTTTCTGCTTATGTTGATGCACTAATAGATGCAAAGCTGCCAAATCTTAAAACCATAAGAATCGGAACAAAGGCGCTCTCTTACTGGCCGTACAAATTTTTGACTGATAATGATTCTGAGGAGACACTTGCAATATTTGAAAAAGCAGTACAAAACGGTATTCATCTAGCAATAATGGCGCACTTTAATCATCCTACTGAACTCTCTACTCCATCTGTTATAGAGGCGATAAGCAAAGTCAGAAAGACTGGTGCCCAAATTAGAACACAGTCACCATTACTTGCTAACATAAATGACAATGCGGACTTGTGGTCTGAAATGTGGAGAAGGCAGGTTCAGCTGGGTTGCATACCATACTATATGTTTGCAGTCCGGGACACGGGAGCTCAACATTATTTTGGCGTGCCGCTTGTAAGGGCGCACGACATTTTCCAAAATGCATACAAAAAAGTCAGCGGCCTTGGGAGAACAGTAAGGGGGCCGAGCATGTCTGCTACTCCAGGTAAAGTGCAAGTTGATGGCATATCTGTCATACATGGTGAGAAGGTCATTGCACTGCGATTCTTGCAAGGACGCAACCCGGACTGGGTTCAAAAACCATTCTTTGCAAAGTATGATGAAAATGCAATATGGCTTGATGATCTTAAACCCGCATTCTCTGAAAAGTTCTTCTTTGAGGAAGAGTTAGAGCAAAAATACGGCGTAAAGATGCAACATTAACCATAGATGTGTCACTTCATAACATATAGCTCTTCACAACATAGCTAAAACAATCTTACCTAGCCATATTAGTAAAATAACTGGCACTCAAGACTAGTTTGAACTCAGAACAGGTGCTAGAAGCAATTCAAAGCAAAAAGATATCATTTATTGATTTTTGGTTTGTGGACATTTTTGGTGAGCTGCACAATGTAGGCATGCCAAGCTATGCTGTGAATCAGGCCAGCTTTGACTCTGGGATGGAAAAGCTTGATGCAAGCTCTATTGTGGGATTCAAGTCTGTAAATAACTCTGATATGATACTAAAGCCTGACCCAGAATCATTTCGGATATTACCGCCAGACTATGATCCCGGTCATAGGAAGAATGCTAGGATATTTTGTGATTTGTATGATGCAAACACGCATGAAGAGTCGCGCTATAATCGTGACTCACGGGGAATAGCACACAAGGCCTCTGAAAAACTGCGCGAGTTTGGTTTTACCCACACAAACTGGGGTCCAGAGATAGAATTTTTTGTATTTGATACTATCAATGTGTATCCATCACCGTATGCGGCAACTCACTCGTACGGGGGCTCTGGATATTCTATAGAATCAAAAGAGTCACCTTGGGCAAAAGGCAATGTCAGCACTGCAATAGATATCAAGGAGGGATATTATCCGTCCCAGCCAAAAGACACATTGGAGGGATTTAGAAAGGATGTCTGCGATGACCTCTATCATTACTTTGGAATACGGGTAGAGGCTGAACACCATGAGGTAGCAACCTCTGGTCAATGCGAGATAAATCTCGTATATAGTAATATGATTGACATGGCAGATAATGTCATTGCGGTAAAAAATCTAATCAAGGTAAAGGCAAAAAGAAAGAACAAGGTGGCAACATTTATGCCAAAACCCATCTTTGGTGATAATGCATCTGCAATGCATATTCATCAGAGCATATGGAATAATACAACTAACATCATGTATGATGAAGCCGACGAGATAGCACAACTAAGTCAAACAGGTAGATACTATATCGGAGGAATACTAAACCATGCATCTGCATTATGTGCCATATCAAATCCTACAACAAACTCGTACAAGCGGCTGGTTCCGGGCTTTGAAGCACCAGTCAATGTCTGTTGGGGTCTTGGGAATAGGTCAGCTGCCATACGAGTGCCAATGTACTATAGGAATCAAGAAACAAGCAAACGCATGGAGTATAGAGTACCAGACCCTACATCTAATATCTATCTACTAGAGTCTGCACTGCTTCTTGCCGGGCTTGATGGCATAAAAAACAAGATTGATCCGGGTGATCCTGTAGAGGAAAATGTCTACAAACTAACTGCTGAAAAAAAGAGAGAGTACAATATCGGCTCTTTACCTGTATCACTAAAAGGTGCACTTGACTCTCTTACAAATGACTGCCAATTCCTCGAGGAGGTCTTTAGCAAGGACTTTCTTGACAAATACGTAGAGCTAAAGTATAAAGAATATACGGCCTTTGCGCAGACTCCGACCACTTGGGAAATCTCAATGTATGCAGATGCCTAACCTGCGGAATACCTTTTTAAAACTAGAATAGCCATTGCCCTGCATTGAATGCAATCATATCTGTGATGCTGGTTTTGTCTGTAGTGATATCACTTGGGTTTGCCGGGCCTGCACTTGCACATACAGTTGACTCTGTAGGATCATACAGAGTAGAGATTGGCTGGATGAACGAGCCTGTAGTATCTAATGAGACTAATGCAATTGAGCTTTACGTCAGCCCGCTCAAGTCTGGGCTGGAACTAGAAGAGCAGATATTTGAAAATGGTGTGGCAGATCTGGAGGATACAATAAAACTAGAACTACTCCTCAAGGGAGAAAAGATAATTCTTCCATTATCCAAAGATCACAATATTGTTGGCAAGTATTATGCATTTGTAAACCCGACATCATCTGGATTTTATCAGGCAAATGTAAAAGGTGTTATAGTAGATACACCGATAAGCTTGTCAATGCACCCGCCCAAGGTAAATGACCGCACCTTTATAGAATTTCCACATCCTGCTGATATTACACTAACGCAGGTAATAGAGGGACATACAGCATTAATTGCAAGTGTACATGATCTCAGTGAGTCAGTAGATGCCTTGGAACAGTCAGCTCAAGATTCTACAGTTGGCTATGCTGGTATTGGAGTTGGAGCAATAGGGATTGCAGCAGCTACCATTGCTCTTGTAAGGTCTAGAAAATAACCATCACATCATACCATATCACTATACCATCATACCATATCACTATACCATCATACCACCATATCACCAAACACCAAACTGTTCACCATATCACCATACCGCCATGGTAATTACATCACACCATCACATCATGGTAATCTAAAATAGCACAGAGTAATCATAACATCATTGAATGACAGGCAGTTTGTAGCAGTGGGTCTTGCAGTAGGGCTGATTACGCTTG